>JBDSBS010000895.1:0-2908 GCA_039921435.1 Planctomycetota bacterium
GCTGCACTACTCCGTCAACGGCGCCGCGTTCGCGACCGCGCCGATGACCAGCCTCGGCAACAGCAACTATTGGGTCACCCTGCCGCAGCTGCCGGTCTGCACCGACGGCTTGCGCTTCTACGTCAGCGTGCAGGACCAGAACTCGATCACGTACAACGATCCGCCTTCGGCGCCCGTCGCCACGCTCACTGCCGTGGCTGCCGTCGGCACGCAGGTGATCTACGAGAACAACTTCGAGGGTTCGACGGCTGGCTGGACTGTCAGCAACACGGCGCTGACCACCGGTGGCTGGCAAGTCGCGGTTCCTGTCGGCACGACCGTGCTGGCGGACTTTGCGGCGCCCCCCGAGGACGCCGAGGCGAGCACGTCGGCCACGCGCTGCTTCGTGACGCAGAATGGCCTCGTTGGCGGCGGCAACAACGTCGCTGACGTCGATGGAGGGCCGACCGACCTGGTCTCGCCACCCATCAACATGGCTGGCACCGACGGGTTCATCTCCTACCGCCGTTGGTTCTACTGCAACAACAACAACGACAACCTGACGGTCTCCGTTTCGCCAGACAACGTGAACTGGACGACGGTCGAAGTCGTGACTGGCCCGGGCCAGAACCAGTGGACGACCTTCTCGTTCAAGGTCAGCGACTACATCGTGCCCAGCAACCAGGTGCGGGTGCGCTTCAGCACGTCGGACAATCCCGACAACTCGATCACGGAGGCCGGCATCGACGTCTTCCGCGCCGAGGTGTTCAGCTGCACGCTGTGCCAGAACACGTTGCCCCTGGCGACCAACGGCACCGCCACGATGTCGATGTGCGGCGGCGATCTGTCGCCGGGCACGAGCACGACGCTGGGCCTGCAAGGCATGCCGTCGTTTGGCTCAGGTCTGTTGATCTTCGACCTGTTCTTGATCCCCACGGCTTGGCAGGGCGGGCAGTTGATTTCACCCGCCCCGAACATCCTCGGCGCGGTCTTCGTCGATGGCTTGGGCAATGCCGCGTTCCCGCTGCCGATCGGTGGGCTGTTGCCCCCGGGTTGGACGCTCTACGCGCAGACGGTCTACACCAACCCGGCACTGCCGTTCGGCGTAGGCCAAACAAACGCTGTCATCGTGCAGTGGTGATCGCCGCGGCGTAAGCAACGAAGCCAGGCAGTGTCGTTTCGGCCGTGCCGTTTCGGAGGCGCCGTTTCGGAGGCGCGGGTTCGGAATCACGGGTTCGGAATCACGCTGCGTCAGCAAACGGCCCGGCCCGCGCAAGTGCGCAGGCCGGGCCGCTTGTTTCCTGGTAGACTCCTGCGCTTGCCTCGATGAACCGAACTGGCGTTTTGGGCCGCCCCACCCGCGCCGATGCCACCTTGAGAACACGTACCATGCGTTTGATCGACGTTTCTGCATTCTTGACGACTCTGGGCGCCGCCGTCGCCACGGCACAGTCGCCGCAGCCCAAGATGGGTGCTCCGTTGCGTGGGCTGAGTGCGAGCGAGCTCCAGCGCTTCGAGGCGGGCAAGGTCGACTTCAGCCACACGTTCCAGCAGGCGGAGGGCCTGGGGCCGACGTTCAATCAAGCCAGTTGCGCTAGCTGCCACAACAACCCCGTCGGCGGTCCCGGCAGCATCACGGTCACGCGGTTTGGCTTCTACGATCCGTTCACGGGCTTCGACCCGCTGGCCGCGCTCGGCGGCAGCCTGCTGCAGGCCAACACGATCAACGTGGCGTGCCAGGAGGTCGTTCCGGCCATGGCCAACGTCGTCGCGAATCGCGTGACCCCATCGACGATGGGGATCGGCCTCATCGAAGCCATCGACGACGCCGACATTGCCTTCTACGAGACCCATCCCCCAAGTCTGACCGTCAGCGGACGCGCGCGCATGGTGACGCCGCTCGAGACGCCCGCGGGACCCATGCGCGTCGGTCGCTTTGGCTGGAAGGCCCAGGTCGCAACGGTGCTGACCTTCGCCGGCGACGCCTCGCTCAACGAGATCGGTTTCACGAACCGCCTGTCGCCGACCGAGAACGCGCCAAACGGCAACGTGCCGCTCGTGCAGCAATACGACACCGTGCCCGACCCCGAGGACGGTCCTGATGCGCAGGGCCTGCACTTCATCGACCGCGTCACGGACTTCCAGCGCTTCTTGGCCCAACCGCCGCAGACGCCGCGTTCGGGCATGACCGGCGAGACGATCTTCCACAGCGTCGGCTGCGCCAACTGCCACATTGCTTCGTACACGACGCGCAACGATCCGACGCTCGAGCCAGCCATCCGCAACAAGGTCGTCAAGCCCTACTCCGACTTCCTGTTGCACGACATGGGCATCGCCGCCGACTTCATCGGCGACGGCACGGCCGACATCCAGGAGCTGCGCACGCCGCTCTTGTGGGGCCTGCGCGCGCGCGACCCGCTGTGGCACGATGGCCGCGTCACCGGCGGCACCTTCGAGCAGCGCATCCTCGGTCCGACTGGGATCGTCTTCCTGCACTCGGCCTTCGGCAGTGAATCGCAGGCTTCGGCCGCGAACTTCCAGGCACTCTCGCAGACGGACCAGCTGAAGGTCATAGCGTTCCTCGACTCGCTCGGCCGCGCCGAGTTCGACAGCAATGGCGACAACGTGCTCGACCACGTCGATCTCGCTGCCTTCCTGTTGGCCCGAGGCGGTCCTTACACGGCCGACGCCCCGCAGGCGATCTTCGACTCCAATCAGGACGGCTACGTCGATTCTGTCGATCTGGCTGCGCTTGCGCAGGTTTATGAAGAGGACTGCAACGGGAACGGCACCAATGACCTGCTCGACGTGCTCAGCGGTCTGCGCGGCGACGCCAACCAGAACTACATCCCGGACGATTGTGAGTACTGCCAAACCAACCTCGGGTTTGCCGGCGCGGGCACGTTCACGATGCAGATCTGCGGCGACC
>JBDSBS010000896.1:0-8691 GCA_039921435.1 Planctomycetota bacterium
GTCGAAGTCCCACGCCCAACTGGTCGGCGATCCCGTCGATGCGTCGGTGAATTGCACCTGCAGCGGAGCCGGGCCGCGCACAGGCACAGCCGAGAACTCGGCGAAGACTCCCGATGTCTCCTGCAAGAACGAGACGACGACGTTCGTCGAGTCCGAGGTGCCGAGGTTGGTTGCCGCCGTTGCGTAGGCGGCAAAACCCACCTGGTAGCTCGAGTTGCCGGCGAAGCTGCCGAGCGCAGGGCGGGTCGATGGGCCGTTGGCGTCCGACCCCGAAGTTGCCGTGAGGCTGATGCGGAACGGCAGCACGCGGCCCGAGGTGAGCTGGCCGACCTCGACGAGGTAGATGTCCGTAACGCGGTTGCCGTCGGGCCGCAGCACGTCGAGGTTGCGCGCATCGGACTCGAATGCGATGGTCCCACCGTTGGTGCTGATGACCGGTGCGCGCGCCGAGCCGTCGCCGACGGTGCTGCTGGCCGGCGAGACGCGCTGGTTGAGCAAGGTTGTGTTGCCAGTTGCACTGTCGAACAGGTAGGCGTTCGTGAGCGCGCCGATCGACGTGGCGAGGTTGGTCTTGTCGGACTGGAAGGCGACCAGCACGCGGCCCGCGCCGCTCACGTGAATGCTCGCCGCACCGCTTGCACCGCCGGTGCCCTCGGTGCCGGTGCTGGTCACGCTGGAGCGCACCTTCATGAACGGCGCGCCGATGCCGATAGTCGCGTGGAAGACGTCACGCACGCCGTTGAGGTCGCTCGCGATGAGGTCGGTCGCGTCCGACTCGAACGCGATGGCGAGCCCAGCAGCATCGAGGGCCGGTGCGGCGCTGGCGCCCGAGCCACCGATCGCCTGGTTGCCGACCGTGTGGCTGACGAGCTGGGTCTGGTTGTTGTTGATCGTGCGCAAGAAGACGTCCGGTGCCGCGGGACCGTTGCTGTCGGTGTACGCCGTCAGGTCGGTCGCCAGCGACTCGAATGCAACCAGCTGCGCGCTGCTGCCGCCGAGCACGGGTCGTATCGAAGCGGCGTTGCCCGCCGTGGTGGTGCCGTTGGTCGCGCTGCACAGCACCGTGCTGTTCAGTGTGACAAGGTTCAGCGAGCCGGGCGAAGGATTGCCGTTGATGTCCTGCTCGGCGCGCAGTTCGACGGCAGCGCGAAACACATCGGACACGCCATTGGCGTCCGTGCCGCCGAGGTTGCTGGCCGTCGATTGGAACGCGACGTAGAGCGTACCGATCGGGTTCGTCGCCGCCGCTGCAGCCGCATTGAAGGCCGGATTGGGCACCCACACCACGCGCGGCGCCGTCGACGTGCCGTTGGCGGCGTTGTTGGCGCCGGCTGCGCGGCTCACGAGCGTCAGGTCCTTCACGGCCGAGGCAGTCGTCACCACCATGCCGCTCGCGCGCCAGGCGTTGATCTCGCTGAGGAACGCGATGGATCCACCGGGCACCGTGCGCACCATGCCGTCGGAGTCCTCGGGTTCGTCGATGCCGTTGTGGTTGTCGTCGGCGATGCCATTGCGCCCGCCGACCGTCGGCAGGATGCCCGAGTCGAGCGCCCACAGCACGCGCGGATCGTTGACGAAGTGCTGGGTCTCGTCAGCGGGAACGTTCATTGCCATTTGCGCCATCTGGGCGACGGTCTTGCTGCGGATGTCGAACGACTCCCTCGGTGCCTGCCACCCTACGACCGGGAACGCGGTGCTGGCGGAGTGGCACGGCGCGCAAGTCGCCGAATCGTTGTTGGGGAACGTCGGGCCCGGCAGGGGGCCTGCGTGCGGTTGGCCGATCGCCGCTGCCGACACGAACGCCAGGGAGTCCGCCCGCTGCATGCTGTGGCACGTAGCACAGCGCGGATGCCGGAACTTGCCCGCCAGCGACTGACTGAACGCGCGCGTCTCGATGTCCTGGGCCGAGATCGCGGCGACGAAGATGTCGGCCGCGGCATTCGTGTCCGTCGTCGCATCGCGCGAAAGCGGCGTGCCAGCACCGTTGCCGTTGTCGGACGGCGCCGCCGTCGAGAACGCGAGCAGAACGACTTCGCGCGCAGCGATGGCGCCGATGGCGGGCACGACCACGCCTGCGACCACAGGTTCGGCTACCGGATCCGACGGCACGAAGCCGATGTCGAGTCCCGTTGGCAGATTGCTGCTGGCGGCCGTGGCTGGCGGCGTGTTGGTGGGCGGCAAGTTCTTGCCTAGCCCCGAAGAGCAACCGGCGAACCAGGCGAGCAGCAGCAGAGACAAGGCGATGGTGAGTCGTGCGTTCATGGCAGGCGAGCGGTCTGTTCCGAAGAGCCACAGCCTAGCGCGCGGGCGTCGACGATTCTGGTCCGAGACGTCGAGTGTCGAGGATGTGATGCAGGCCCGAGAGCGCAGACGGTGGCTTCGTTGGCTGCCACGCCCGATACTGACCGTTTGGCCGTAGACCTGCGAGACGAGACGAATGCGATGAAGAAGACTCACACCCTGATGCTCGGCATGGCTCTTGGCCTCTCGGCGGTCGGCTGCAAGTACATCGCTGGGCAAGTCATCAAGGCCTATCGCGACCAGTGGGCAAACGGTCTCACCAAACGCGAAGGGCTGGTCGAGGACGGCATCCAAAAGGGCGATTGGGCCTTCTACTACGAGTCGGGCCAACGCCGCGCCAAGGGTCGCTACGAGAACGACCACCAGGTCGGACCGTGGACCTACTACTACGAGAACGGCGTTGCCGAGTGGAGCGGCACCTTCGACAGTGCCGGCCGGCGCACGGGCGAGTGGACGTTCAATTTCCCCGACGACACGCTGCGAGCGCGCGGCAACTACATCGAGGACTCCGAGGACGGCGCCTGGGAGTTCTTCGGTCCTGACGGCCTGCTCGAGCGCGCGGGGCAGTACGACAACGGCAAGCTGTCGGGTCCTTGGCGCTACTACTATGCCGGCGGCAAGCCGAAGGCCGCGGGCTTGTGCCACCGCAGCCAGCGCATCGGTCCGTGGCGGGTCTGGGACGAGTCGGGCAAGGAGACCACGCAGGAGTTCGGCACCAGGGCCGGCATCCAGATCGCGCAGGCGAAGTGGTCTGACGGCACCGTGCGCCGCACCGGCGTGCTGCAGAACGGCGCGCCCGTCGGGCGTTGGACGTGTTTCCACGAGAACGGCAAGCCGCGCTTCTCGTGCACCGTGCAGGACGGGCGAGCGAGCGGTCACTTCGAAGCGCACGACGCGGCCGGCAACCTGATCGCGCGCGGTGTGCTCAAAGGCGAGCAGTTTGCCGAGGGTGGCATCGCGATGCAGAACGGTCAGAGTCGTGCGATCGCCGCGGGCCCCGTGCCGGCCGCACCGGTCGCAGAGTGGACCACGGCTGAAGTTCTGGCCGCGATACTGCCCGAGACCGCGGTCGGCGCGTTCATCGCCGAAACAAAGGCCGCGATCGAACCGACGTCGATGTTGGCTGTGGTCGAAAAGCCGGTCGCACCGCCGCTGGCACCCGTCGCCGCTGTCGTGCAGCAGATCGAAGCGCAGCCCCAGCGCATGCCCGCACCCGTGCAGCCCGACCTGACCGTGACGCAGCGCGAAGAGATCGACAGCTACGTGCTCAACTACCTCGACGGACCGAGCAAGGCCCGTGTCTCGCGCAAGAAGTACGGACCGGCCAGTGGCGAGAGCCAGGCATCCGGGCCACGCCGTCGCACCGAGCTCGAAGGCAAGCCGCTGCCCGTGCAAACGCTGCGCTGCGTCGATGGCAGCTCCGTGGACCTGGGCACGTATCGCGGCAAGAAGCGCTTGCTCGTCGTGATCCTGCGCGGCTTCCTCGGCGAAGTCTGTGTCTACTGCGTCGCCCAGACCGAAGCGCTGGCGCAGTGCCGCGAGCGCCTCGCTGCACTCGGCATCGAGGTGTTCGTCGTCTACCCGGGAGCCAAGGAGAACGAGCAGTCGTTCGAGAAAGCCTATGAGATGACGTTCGGCAAGGGGGCGCCGCCGTACCGCGTTTTCTACGACCCCGACCTCGAGGTCGTGGAGAAGCTCGGCATCTCGGGCGACCTCGCGTTCCCGACGACGCTCATCGTCGACAAGGACGGGCTCGTGCAATACGCCTACGTCGGCGAGCACCGCGCCGATCGACCGGCCGCGAAGGAACTGATCAAGGTGATCGAGGGCATGCAGCAGTGAGCGGCACCAGATCAGGTGCGAGTGGGTCCGATGCGGACCGACCGGGTTCGAGCGGGCGCGATCCGAACGATCGCACGATGCCCTGGCAGAAGCCCGGTGCCGGCGACCCGCCGCCGCCGGCCAACCTGCCGCGCATCCCGGGCATCACGCTGCACTTCGAGCTCGCGCGCGGCGGCATGGGCGTGGTCTACAGCGGCCGCCAGGACTTCTTGGACCGGCGCGTCGCCGTCAAATTCCTCTCGGTCGACCTCGGCGGCGAGAAGTTCGCGCAGCGCTTCCAACGCGAAGCGAAGATCCTCGCCGGCATCAAGCATGCCAACATCGTCGCGTGCCACTCCGCCGGCACGACCGACGACGGCCAGTCGTACCTCGTGATGGAGTTCATCGACGGGCCCAACCTCAAGTCGTGGATCGGCGACAACGGACCAGTGGCAAGCCCGGCTGCACTGCGTCTGGCGCGATCGGTGGCACAGGCCCTCGCGCACGCCCTCTCGCTCGATGTGATCCACCGCGATGTAAAGTGCGAGAACATCCTGCTCGAGACCATGACGTCGACGGCGATCGACGTGGTGTTTCCGTTCGTGCCCAAGCTCGTCGATCTCGGCCTCGCGCGCATGACCTCCGAGTCGGCAGGTCTCGGCCTGACGTCGCCTGGTTCGGTCATGGGCACGCCGGCGACAATGTCGCCCGAGCAGTTCGACGAACCCGACTCGGTCGACTTCCGCACCGATATCTACGGGCTCGGCTGCGTGCTCTACGAGATGCTCGTCGGCAAGCCGGCCTATCGCGGCACCAAGCTCACCGACATCGTCACCAAGAAGCGTCAGCCGATCGGGCCAAATCCGTGCGACGACAACCGGGACGTGCCCGCCGAAGTCGGGGCCTTCGTGAGTCGCATGCTCTCGGCCAACCGCGATGCGCGGCCCGGCAGCTACAAGGAACTCGACGACCGACTGCAGGCACTGGCCACGAGCTTGCCGGTCTGGGGTGGGAGCTCGGCCGCGATCGATCCCCAGGTGACGGGCGCCACGATCGTCAGCGGCAAACCGATGGGGATGAAGCCGACCGCCAAGCCGGTTCCCTCAGCGAGTGCACCACCGTCGTCGCCTCCTGCGAAGAAAGGGCCGGGCATGCTCGGCACTGCGGAGTTCGAGTTCTTGGCTGCGGGTGGTGAAAACGCGGAATCGATGCCGGCCGCGTTCAGCGATGGTTCGTCAGCGGTCGCGTCGGGGGCGTCTGCGGTGTCGACGGTCGGTGGTGGAGCTGCTTCGCAAGGCAGGCCCGTTCCGAAACGGGGGGCGACCGCGGCCATCGTGACGGTGCTCATGCTGGCAGCAGCCTGGGGCGGTTGGTTTGCGTTTGGCTGGAGCGGCAACAGTGGCAACAGCGACAAGACGGACAAGACGGATAAGAGCGGGCCCGTGGTGGAATCGCCCAATCGCGACCCCCAGACAACCCAGGCGACCCAGACAACCCAGCCGAGCGATGTTGCAGTACCTAAACCAAGACCGGCGGAAACGCCTGCGCCGACCAACGCGCCGCCGCGAGTCGTATCGATCGAAGGGGGTGCGAAAGTGCCGCTCGAACGCAACTTCAAGTTGAGTGCGACGGTCGAAGACACGGACGGCGGCGAGCTGAAGTACGGCTGGTCCTCGGCCCCTGGCAACCCGATCTCCTTCATTCGGAGCGATCGCAATCCCGCCGAAGTTCGCGTGTACGATGGTCTGCCGGGCGAGACGTTCGCCGTGGATCTCGAAGTCTCCGACGGCCACAACCCGCCGGTTCGCGCGACCACGCAGGTCGAGGTCGCAGAGAAGGACTTCCCCAGCCAGAAGCTCCTGATCGGCTTCAAGACGAACCCGAAGTGGAACCTAGACGAGCCGGAAGGGCTGGTTTGGAACGAGATCCCGGACCGGCCTCCGTACGTGGCGTGTCGCACGCTCGGCGAGTCGAGGACCATGAGCTACTCGCTCGGGGACGAGTCGTTCTGGCAAGTCCTCGGCGAGCTCGAGTCCAAGAAGGACGACAGTTCGCTCGTGTTCGCCGAGGTCGGAGTTCGCCTGGAGCTCGGCGATCGAGGCTGGATCATTCAGTGCACGCGGGGCGGCAGTGATGGCGACACGTGGTCGGCAGAGCTCTTGCAGGCGCGCTTGAAGGACGGCGCCTGGCAGGCGTCACCCTTGCGACCGGCAAAGCGGGTCGAGTGGTCCGTTGGCCAGGAAGACCGCTTCGGGTTGGTGTCCATCAAGCGACAGCGGGCGAAGGTGTCGATCTCGTTCGGTCAGCGACAACTGGAGCTCTACGCGAGCCACGAAGACTCCCTCGAAGGGCTCGACGTGGTGCCGCGCCTCACGCTTTTCGCGAAGGGCGGTCGAGGCTCGTTCCGCGGCTTCACGTTGTTGTGAAGGCGAGCGGGCTCGAGCTCACAGCGTCAGCTCGAACTCACAGCGTCCAGCTCACACCGGCCGACACCCAAATGACGTCGTCGTCGATGCCGATCAGCTGGAACCAGTCCTTGAGCGCGCTGTCGAGTATCAGCGAACCGTGCAGGCCGAGGTCGATCGTAGTGCGCGGGTCGTAGGCGTAGTGGAGCACCGCTTCGCCGCGCAGGTCGGCAAAGCCAGCCTCGGCCAGGCCATACATCCACAGCGATTGGCCCTGCGCGGCATATCCAACCGAACCGTCGAGGCTCAGCGAGAAGCCGCGGCCGAGGTCGAAGTCCTCGGTGATGCCGGCGCGGTAGTACGACGCACGCACTTCGTCGAAGTCGTAGTTCCACGACACGTAGGGTGTCGCATCGAGCACGTTCGCGCTCGCGATGACGAACGCCTCGCTGGTGCTGCCGCGCTCGCTGCCGGCTGGCGACCCGACGATGAATTCGACGCCGTTGGGCAAGTTGTAGTTGTGGATGCCCCCGCGCAGCGTCACGTCACCGAACTTGCGCGTGTAGTCCGCAATCACCTCGAACTGTGTGAATCGACCGCCGTGTCCATCGGGAAACCAAGCGTTGCCGGTGCCATCGTACAGGTCGATGTTGCCATCGACGGTGATGCCTGCCTCGTCGCCGTTGACCAACGGCAAGCCCACGGAGAGGTCAGGTTGAAGCACGGGCTTGTCGACGAGCGTCATGCCGCGGTGCACGAACTTGGTCGGCACGGCGAGGCCGAGGCCGACGCTGGGCTGCGCGTCCTTCTTGACGATGCACCCGCTGGCGATCATGAGAACGAGGCAGATGGATCCAGCGAGGGGTCGGGGCATACGATCTTCTGTACGAGGCGAGTAGCGAGTGTCGAGAGTGGTGCGCGCGTTTTCAATGATGCCGGCCACGTTTGGTGTCGCTCGCGTGTGGTTGGCGTCGTCCGGCGTCGCCGAGTCGGCGGTCGTCCTCACTTTGCGCTACCATCGCCGCCAACGCGCATGCTCTGGCCCCTTCGATGTTCGTTTCGATGAAGAGACCCTCGGGCGAAGCTCTGCTTCTCGTACCGCTGCTCGCCGCGTGTGCGCCCATCGGCGTGACGGCCTACGCTGGGTACACGCAGATGGCACTGCGCGGCGACATCGCGTTGACTACGGGCAGTGGGACCACCGGCAATGGCGCCGCGGCTCCGCGCCAAGACTTCGACTCGGGGTTCGGACTCGGTGACGAGCGGGGCTCGCCGTACCTGCGGGCACAGGTCGACTTCGGCGTGCCCGTGCTGACGGCGTCCGGATTCTGGCTGCGCGAGACGGGAGCCGGGGTGCTCGACGACGCCTTCGGCGGCTTGGCGGGTGCGACTCCGGTGCTGTCCGACCTGGATCTGACGCTGGGCAAGATCAGCTGCTCGTTCGACATCGAACTCGGTGCGCTCAAGGTCTCCCCGGGGCTGGCCGTCGATCTGTTCGACCTGCGGTTCCGCGTTCGCGACTTGTCAGGCAACAGCGAGGAGATCGACGAGCTGCTGGCCCTGCCGATGCTGTTTGTGCGGACCGAGGGCTCTTTCGGTGGTTTGGGGCTGATCGGCGAGGCCGGCTACCTGGAGATCCCCAACGTCAGCGGCAACAAGGCGCGGTTCTTCGACCTGGAAGCGATGGTCGACTGGCCCATCCTGCCACTGGGGTCCGTTTTTGGCGGCTACCGATTCATAGACCTCGGCGCCAATGGCGATACCAACGCGGACTCGTTCGAAGTCGACCTGCAGGTTCGCGGCTGGTTCATCGGCGGCGGACTTCGCTTTTGAACCTTCCCCCGATTCCCGGCTGGCGCGCGCGTGCCCGGTGCGGGATGCTCCCCGTGCCATGAAGAAGCTGCAGAACCTGCTGCTCACGTCGTCCCTGGTAGCTCTTACCGCTTGCGCCGGACAGACCTACCGCGCTGATGTCGGTGCCATGTTCCCGATTGCGAGCGGTGACATTGCGCTGGCGGCATCGTCCCCGGCGGCGCTCAATCCTACGCTTGGCGAGCGGCAGACCAACCTCGACAACGAGTTGAGCGTCGGCGACACCGAGGTGTCACCCTATGTGCGGCTGCAAATGGACGACGGCAAGCACCGCGTGCGGGTGCACGGCTTC
>JBDSBS010000897.1:0-12542 GCA_039921435.1 Planctomycetota bacterium
GCCAAACCGCCATCAGGGATCCCCTGATGGCCACAGCGGAACTGGCCTATCGGCACTGGGAGCGGCCCTCTCATACTCTTCTCTGCCCACGGGGACCAACGAGCGGCTCAGATCGCTCTGTGGGCCCCGGTCGCAGGAGTCCATGAGCCCACTTCCATCGATACCGTTCTCTCAGGATCACCTGTTTGGCGTCTGGCGCGCGGACTCCGGCGCCGAGAGCTTGAGGTGGGACGAGACCACACATGCGATGCTGGGCTTGCCGGACGAGAGTCCGCTTGCGCCGTGGCCGCTCGCCAGCGTCGTCGCTATGGTGCCTGCCCTCCCGATGTCGCTCAACGATCTAGCCATTGCCCGTTCCATCCCTCTGCGGCCCCTGTCCGAGGTCGCCCGTATCATGGGGCTCCAGGCGGAAGACCTCGAGCCCTATGGCCACACCAAGGCGAAAGTGAGCCTCGACATTCTGAAGCAGCCGTCTCTGCGCCAGCCGGCCAAGTACGTCGTGGTCACCGCGATCACGCCGACCCCGCTCGGCGAAGGCAAGACGGTGAACACGGTCGGCATCTCGCAGGCACTCAACCGCATCGGGAAGCGCTCCTGCTGCGTCATCCGGCAACCGTCGATGGGCCCCGTGTTTGGCATGAAGGGCGGTGCCGCCGGTGGCGGCTACTCGCAGGTCGTGCCACCCGAAGAGCTCAACCTGCACCTGACGGGCGACTTCCACGCCGTCACGGCCGCGCACAACTTGTGCGCCGCGTTCCTCGACGCCCACCTGTTCCACGGCAACGAACTGAAGATCGATCTCGAGCAGATCACATGGCGCCGCGTGCTCGACATGAACGATCGCGCGCTGCGCGAGATCGAGGTCGCGCACGGTGGAGAGAAGAACGGCACGCCACGCCGCACCGGCTTCGACATCACGTCGGCCAGCGAGATCATGGCGATCCTCGGGCTCGCGAAGGACATCCACGACCTGCGCAAGCGCCTGGGTGCGATGGTGGTCGGCTACGCGACTGACGGGCGCCCCGTGACTGCCGAGGACCTGAAGGCCGCGGGTGCGATGACCGCCATCTTGAAGGACGCGCTCAAGCCGACGCTCATGCAAACGCTCGAAGGCACGCCCGCTCTCGTGCACACCGGTCCGTTCGCCAACATCGCGCACGGCAACAGCTCGATCGTCGCTGACTACATCGCCATGCGGAGCGTCGACTTCGTCGTCACCGAAGCGGGTTTTGGCGCCGACATGGGTGCCGAGAAGTTCTTCGACATCAAGTGCCGCGCGTCGGGCCTGCGCCCCGATGCGGCGCTGCTGGTCGCCACCGTGCGTGCGCTCAAGATGCACAGCGGGCGGTTTGCGATCGTCGCCGGCAAGCCGCTGCCCGAGGGCCTGCAGAAGGAAGACCTCGACGCGCTCAAGGCCGGCATCGGCAACCTCGAGAAGCAGATCGAGAACGTGCGCCTGTTCGGCATTCCGGTGGTCGTCGCGCTCAACAAGTTCCCCGGCGACACCGACGCCGAGATCGAGTTCGTGCGCGAAGCGGCGGTCGCGGCCGGTGCGTCGGCGGCGCACGTGTCGACGATGTTCACCGACGGCGGCAAGGGTGGCGAGGAGTTGGCTCATGCGCTCGTGAAGGCGTGCGACGAGCCGAGTTCGTTCCGCTTCCTGTATGCCGACGAAGCGAGCCTCAAGGAAAAGATCGAGACACTGGCGACCAAGGTCTACGGCGCCGACGGTGTCGACTACGAACCCGAGGCCGAGAAGCAGCTCGCGCTGTTCGAAGAACGCGGCTACGGGCGCTTCCCGATCTGCATGGCGAAGACGCAGTACTCGCTGAGCCACGATCCGGCACTGAAGGGGCGCCCGACCGGGTTCCGGTTCAAGGTGCGCGATGCGCGCGTCGCGGTCGGGGCTGGGTTCGTCTATCCGCTCGCGGGAGCGATCATGACGATGCCCGGGCTCGGCAAGACGCCGGGTGGCGCGCGCATGGACATCGACGCGGACGGCAACGTCGTCGGCATGCTGTAGAGCCTTGGCGCGCCGCTGCTGGGTGTAGGTGATTCAAGCTGCGTCTGGCGCCACCACGACCCCTCTCTCGGCCAACCGCCGGAGCCAAGGTCGACCAGTGTGCCGACGCTGGCAAATGGTCCGCAATCACGATTCGCAACGGCGTCTTCGCGCCCCTGCCCATCGGGCTCGCATTCGTCGGCAGCTGGCCGATGCACCTAGCCTGGGTGTGTGCCGACAACCACGAACTGCCGCGGCCCCAGCACCCGCTAGCCGCGATTCGGCGCAATCGAAGCACTGCGCGCCAGCACCCGCCCCGCCATCGCCTCGCTCGGCATCCCGCCCTCGACCGCGAGCACCCCGTTCACGACCAGAAGCTGCACCCCTTCCGCATAGCGCTGCGGCTCGAGCCAGGTCGCGTGGTCGGTGAAGCGTTCCGGATCGAAGACGACCACGCTCGCCAGCTTGCCAAGGGCCAGCACACCTCGATCGTGCAGCCGCAGCACCCGCGCCGGCATCGCGGTCATCTTGTGCACCATCGCCTCGAGCGACAGCGTGCGCAGTTCGCGCACGTAGCGGCGGAACGCGCGCGGGAACGCGCCGAACGAGCGCGGGTGGCCGGTGCGCCCGCTCGCGACCGTGCCGCTGCCGTCGGACGCGACCAGGCACCACGGTTGCTGCAGGATGCGGTCCATGTCGGCGGTGGCGATGCCGAAGCCGAGGATCGACACCGAGCCGCGCGTCAGCAGTTCGCACGCGAGCTCGAACGGCTCTTGACCGCGCTCGCGCGCGACCTCGTCGATGCGCCGGCCGAGCAGCGCCCGATCGGCGGCGCCGAGACCACTCGCCAGCATCAGCGTGCCCCAACCACCGTTGGCGGCCACCGACTGCTCGGTCTCGGCCCGCATGCGCGCCCGTTCGGCCGGATCCTGCAGGCGCTTCGTGAACTGACCACCTTCCTTGGCCCAGCCGGGGAAATTGGTGGCGAGGCTCGTCGACCACGCCTCGTACGGATACGCGTCGCACCAGACATCGACGCCGGCCGCGCGCGCCGCGTCGATGCGCGCCAGCAGTAGCTCGAGCTTGGACCAGTTCGGTTGGCCACCGATCTTCAGGTGCGAGATCAGCAACGACGCCCCGGAGTCGCGCGCGATCGCGATCGCCTCGTCGACCGCTTCGAGCACGGTGTCGTCCTCGTTGCGGATGTGCGTGACGTAGGGCCGATCGTACAACGCCGCTACCTTGCACAGCGCGACGAGTTCGGCGGTCGGCGCCATGTTGCCCGGGAAGTACTCGAGGCCCGATGACAGCCCGAGCGCTCCCTGCTCGAACGCGGCGGCGACCAGCGCAGCCATCGCCTGCAGTTCGTCGGCAGCCGCGGCGCGACCGACCGGACCGAGCACGTGCTTGCGCACCGTGCCGTGCCCGACGTAGCTGCCGATGTCGATCGCGATCGGACCGTGTTGCGCCCGCCACGCAGCGAAGTCGGCGCAGCTGCGATCGCCTGCCTCCGCCCCGTTCGTGGGCCGCTCCGGGAACGGCGAGCCACCATCCGGTCCGGTCACGTCGGTGGTCACGCCCTGGAACACCTTGCTCGGCGCGCGTGGGAAGCGGCGCAGGTCGGTGTGCGCGTGCGCATCGACGAAGCCCGGCGCCACGACCAGACCGCGCACGTCGAGCACGCGCTGCGCCGATGCCGAGCCGAGTTCCCCGATCGCGACGATGCGATCGCCGAGCAGGCCGAGGTCGGCGACCCTTTGGGCGGCGCCGGTGCCGTCCACCAGCGTACCGCCGCGCAGCAGCAGGTCGAACGGAGCTGCGGGCCTGCTGCCGGCACAACCACCGAGCGACGCCAACGGGGCTGCGGCGCCGACGACGAGCGAAGGGACGACGAGAGAAGGCACGACGAGAGAAGGGACGACGAGCGACTGGCGGAGGAAGGTGCGTCGGGTGATGGCGGTGGGCATGGCCCAGCCAGTGTGCGGCGCGGCCGCCCAGGCCGCCAGCATCCCGCTGTGCGCCGTTCGCTCGACGCGGCACGGAGACGTATGGTTGCCGCGATGCGCAGGACCGCGGTCGTCTTCACCGACAGCTTCTTCCAGACCGCCGATGCGAAGACCGCCCACGGCCTCGTGCGTGGCCCGAGCCGGTTCGAGATCCTGGCGCTGATCGACCGTGCCAGTGCCGGCCGCGACGCCGGGGCAGTGCTCGACGGCACCCACCGCGGCATCCCGATCTTCGCCGACCTCGAGGCGATGCAGCGCGGTCTGGAGCGGCGACCGGACTGCTTCGTGCTCGGCGTCGCGACGTCGGGCGGCGTGCTGCCACCGTCGATGCGACCATTGATCCTGGCAGCGATCGAAGCGGGACTCGATGTCGTCAACGGCTTGCACGAGTTCCTCGCCGAGGACGCCGAGATCGCCGCCGCGGCCAAGCGCAAGGGCGTGCAACTGATCGACGTGCGTCGACCGAGGCCGCGCCGCGAACTGCACTTCTGGACCGGCGCGATCCGGCAGGTGAGGGCACCGCGCATCGCGGTGCTCGGCACCGACTGCGCGCTCGGCAAACGCACCACCTGTCACGTGCTCAGCGATGCGTGCCGGCGCGCCGGCCTGAAGCCGGCGATCGTCGCCACCGGCCAGACCGGCTGGCTGCAAGGCATCCCGCACGGCTTCGTGCTCGACAGCACGCCGAACGACTTCGTCAGCGGCGAACTCGAACACGCGATCGTGCAGTGCGACCGCGAACTCGCTCCCGACGTGATCTTCCTCGAGGGCCAATCGGCATTGCGCAACCAGTCCGGGCCGTGCGGCGCGGAGCTGGTGCTGTCGGGCGAGGCGCGCGGCGTGATCCTGCAGCACGCCCCGGCCCGGCACTGCTACGAGGACCAGGAACAGCTCGGCAACGTGATCCCGCCGGTGACCGAGGAGATCGCGCTGCTCGGCTACTACCGAACTCGGGTGCTCGGCCTGTCGCTCAACCACCATGATCTGCCGGAGCAGCAGCGCGAGCCTTTGCGCGCCGAACTGCAGCGCAGCACCGGGCTCACCGCGGTCTATCCGTTGCTCGAAGGCGCGGATGCGCTGGTGCCCGCGATCCGCGCGTATCTGCAGGAGCAACGCTGGTGAGGATCACGCGGGTC
Source organism: Planctomycetota bacterium (assembly GCA_039921435.1). Classification (GTDB taxonomy): domain Bacteria; phylum Planctomycetota; class UBA1135; order UBA1135; family UBA2386; genus DASVAL01. Next base: position 5,145 of record JBDSBS010000897.1, read on the forward strand.
GCGCTGCGCAACGAGAACGTGCCACTGTCGCGGCCCTACGCGGTCGCCAACCACGTCACCGATACCGCCGCGATGGTGCTGCTGCAGATCGAGACCGACGGGGCGATGGTCGGTCTCGGTGCTTCGACCCCGGAACCGGAGGTGAACGGCGACACACACATCGCCGCGTTCGCGCAGTTGGGCTGTGTGATCGACTCGCTGCGCGGTCGCGAGGTCGCACCGCCGGAGCGGTTCCAGGACTTGCTGGGCCAACTGCGTTCGCCGGGTGCTCGCATGGCCCTCGACGTGGCGCTGCACGACCTGTGGGCGCGCGCCGCCGGAATGCCCCTGTGCGAACTGCTCGGCCGCGTGCACCGCGCCCTGCCGACCTCGGTGACGATCGGCATCGGCGACGTTCTGGCGACGCTCACCGAAGCGAAGGAGTACCTCGACCGCGGCTTCACGGTGCTGAAGGTCAAGATCGGCGAGGACCTGGCGTTGGACATCGAACGGCTGCTGCGGCTGCGCGAGCAGGTCGGCCGCGCCATCACGATCCGGGTCGATGGCAACATCGGCTACCGGCCACCACAACTGCTCGAACTGCTGCGCGCGACCAGTTCGCTGCAGCTCGAGTTGATCGAGCAACCGCTGCCGCCCGAGCTCATCGACGCGCAGCGCCTGCTGCCGCCGCCGCTGGTCGACAAGCTGATGGCCGATGAGAGCCTGCACGACGCGGCCGACGCCGAAGCGCTGGTCAGGTCGCCGCGCCCGTTCGGCCTGTTCAACATCAAGCTGGTGAAGTGCGGTGGCATCGCGCCGGCCCGCAGCATCGCCGCGATCGCGCACGCGGCCGGCATCGGCCTGATGTGGGGCTGCATGGACGAGAGCCGGATCGCGATCGCAGCGGCGCTGCACGCGGCGCTATCGTGCCCGGCGACGCGCTACCTCGACCTCGATGGCCATCTCGATCTGTCGGCCGACTTCGCGACCGGCGGCTTCACGCTCGAGCAGGGCGTGCTGTGTCCGCTCGACGAAGGCGGGCTCGGCGTCACCGCGAACTGACCGGATCCGGATCCGGCTCCCGATCCGCCGATGGCGCCGTGCGCACGGCCACGTGGTCGGCATGCTGTAGCGCCTCGGCGTGCGCGCTCGGGCCCGATCAGTAGAACTTCGTGATCAGGCCAGAGCCGGCGTCGACGGTGCCAGTCGGGCCGAGGCTGCTCAGCAGGAAGATGCGAGTTATTGGGGTCGGCGAGGGCCACGGCGCGACGATCTGCTGCACCGTCGCATTGCTGCTCGCCATGCCGAACGCGTTCGCGGCCGGATCGAGCACGAGCACCTGCGTGTAGACCTTGAAGCCGTTCAGCGCGGGATTGACCGGCTACTGCAGGTGTAGCTGCGAGGTGCCGGCCGACGAGGCCTGCGCGACGGTTAGCAGGACCAGGTCCGTGTAGAGCGTGCACGTGCCCGAGGGTGCGCCAGTGCTGGTCGGGATCACCGCCGGCAGCGGGGTGCCGCTCCACTGTGCCTTGTCGAGGCCGTTGACCCAGATGAAGGCGCCGCTGTTCGGTAGCCGCGCGGCGTTGACCTGGAGGGCGCCGGTGCCGGCCGGTCAGGTCATCGAAGTGTTGGTCTGCGTCAGCTGCATTGGCAGCGTCTGCCCAGTGGCGATGCAGCCGGTGCCCCAGCGGCTCGACTGCAGCGTCGGATTGAGGGACAGGGTCGCGGAGCTGTTCTGGGCGTCGAACGGGGTGGTGAGCGTGTTCGTGCGGGCGGTGAGCTGCACTTCCCAGCACAGCGACCCCGGCGCACCAAGGTGAACGAAGATCACGCTCGGATCGAACGGGATGTCGATCATGAACGGATGCGGGATCTCCGACAGATCGTTGGCGGGGACCGCGACCGTGCGGTTGGTCACGCACTGGATCATGTCGATGCCGTGGTTGTTGTCGAACGTGCTGCTCGCTCCGGCCGACGGCACCGTTGCCGTCGAGATCCACGCGTCGATCGTCACGCTGAAGCCCGCCGACTGCGTGGCGCCCGCGAAGGCGTTGTGCCGAAACGAAAAGCCGCTGATTACCATCAGCGGCACGTCGTCGTGGATCTGCTGGTAGCGGAACGGGACCTCCGTGGTGCCGAACGGGTAGCTGTTGTTCGACGTGCCCTCGGTGATAGCGAAGTGGGCCGGGCTGATGTAGGGCACCGACTGAGCGGGCAGAAGACCGGCGAGGGCGAAGGTGGCGAGTGGAAGCGTGCGCATTGGCGAATGGTGGTAGGGGAACGGATCGGAGGCGTCGGAGCGCGGCTCTTGCCTACAGCGCCTTCAGCACGCGCTCTGCAACCTTCGCCGCCGAGAAGCCGAAGTACTCCGCTACGGCTTTGGCGGGCGCGCTGGCGCCGAACGTCATCTGCCCGATGCAGCGGTCCAAGCGGCCCGTGAACTGGCACCACCATTCGGGCCGTCCCATCTCGCACGTGAACACCGCCGCCTTGCCGAGCACCTGCTTCTGGTAGCCCGCGTCCTGGGCGAGGAACAGCTCCGCACACGGCATCGAGACGACGCGCACAGGCGTGCCCTTCTGCGTCAGGAGTGTGGCCGCTTCGACGGCTAGCCCGACTTCGGCGCCGGTCGCGATGATCGTCGCCTTTGCACCTGGCGCATCGACGAGCACGTAGCCGCCGCGCAGGACCTCGTTCGGCTTCCATCCAGCTGCATGGGGCAGCTTCGGCAGGTTCTGCCGCGTCAACGCCAGCAGCACCGGTCCATCGCGCCGCGACATCGCGTGCGTCCACGCGGCCGCCGTCTCGGCGCCGTCGGCGGGGCGGAACACGTGCAGGTTGGGGATCACGCGCAGCGTCGACAGGTGTTCGACGGGTTGGTGGGTCGGGCCGTCTTCGCCGACCATGAGGCTGTCGTGCGTGAACACGAACGTCGTCGGGATCTTCATGAGCGACGCGAGCCGGATCGGCGTGCGCATGTAGTCGGCGAAGACCAAGAACGTGCTGCCCGCGGGCAGGAAACCACTCTGCAGCGTGATGCCGTTCAACACTGCCCCCATGGCGTGTTCGCGGATGCCGAAGTGCAGCGTGCGACCCGTGCGGTCCTCGGCCGTGAACGAACCGCTCTTCTTGATGCGCGTCTTGGTCGACGGGTCGAGGTCGGCGCTGCCGCTCGTGAAGCTCGGTACGAGTTCGGCGAGCTTCTGGATCACGTTGCCTGACATCGCGCGCGTGGCGGCGGGTTCGGCGCCGGCGGCGGCGACCAGTTGTTCGAGCAGGTCCTTCGGCAACGTGCGGACACGGAAAACCTGCCAGGCCTTGGCCAACTCGGGTGCCTTCGCCTGCCAGTCCTTCAAGTCGCTGAGCCAGGACTCGCGCACTGCGTCATTGCGCGCCGCGGCCTCCGCAAAGACGGTGCGGGCCTTGGGGTCGACGACGAAGTCACCGGGCGGCATGCCGAGTGCCTTCTTGGTGGCCGCGACTTCGTCCTTGCCGAGCGGCGAGCCGTGCACTTCGTGCGTGTTGCACTTGTTGGGACTGCCTCTACCGATCGTCGTGCGGCAGCAGATGATCTGCGGCCGGTCGGTCGCGGCCGTCGCACATTGCAGCGCCTTGCGAATCTGCTCGACGTCGTGGCCGTCGATCGACTGCACGCCCCAGCCCTGCGCCAAAAAGCGAGCCTGGATGTTCTCACTGGTGGCGAGATGCGTGTGGCCCTCGATCGTGATCGTGTTGTCGTCGAACAGGCAGATCAGGTTGTTGAGCTTCAGGTGGCCCGCGAGTGCACAGGCCTCGTAGCTGAGGCCTTCCATGAAGTCGCCGTCGCCGGCTTCGACGAAGACGCGCGTGAGCAGCTTCGGATTCTGGAAGCGCGCCGCCTCCATCTGCGAGGCGATCGCCATGCCGACCGCGTTGCCGAGGCCCTGGCCCAATGGGCCCGTGGTCGTCTCGACGCCGACGGTATCGCCGTACTCGGGATGACCCGGCGTCTTGCTGTGCAGTTGGCGGAACTGCTTCAGGTCGTCGAGGGTCACCGGGTAGCCGCCGAGGTGCAGCAGCGAGTAGAGCAGCATCGAACCGTGGCCGCCTGACAGCACGAAGCGGTCGCGACCGGGCCACTGTGGATCCTTGGGCGTCCACCGCAAGAACTCCGTCCACAGCACCGTCGCGATGTCGGCCATGCCCATCGGCATGCCCGGGTGACCGGAGTCGGCCTTCTGCACGGCGTCCATCGCGAGGCCGCGGATCGTATTGGCGACGAGAGTGATGTCCTGCGTGGCGACGGTCATGGCCGCGGACTCTAGCGGGGCGGGGGTGCTAGACGAAACGCGCCTGATGAAAGCGGATGGGGGTACGGGCCGGTGTACAGTTCTGCACCACGCGTCGGCAAAGGCGGGCCGAGGCGCAGACTCGCTCAGTGACCCGCACCTTCGCGGATGGCGTTGACGTTCCAGGTCGGAATCACGATCTCGACAGTGCCGTCGGCAGGTGCGCGCAACAACTTGGCTTGGCAACCGAGGCGCGAAGTGAGTGCTATGTCGCGCGCTTCGTCGAGCTGGTCGAGTTCGTCCTCGCTAGCTTCCGAGAAGCACTCGCCGCCCTTCTCGATCTTGACGTGGCACGTCGAGCACGCGCAAACCCCGCCGCAGGCATGGTCGAGTGTGACACCCTGCTCGAGTGCCGCGTGCAGGATCGTCTCGCCGATCGCGAGCGAGATCTCTTGCCCATCGCCGCGCACGCGCAAGCGAACCTTGTTGCCGGTCGTCGAACTCATGTTTGCTGCTCTTCGCGCAGGGCTTTGGTGACCGCCGCGCTGATGACGTCGTCGGCGATCGTGGCCGTGACCTTCGTGAGCTCGTCGCAGCCGCCCTTCAAGGCCTCGACGTCGGCGTTGGCGGCCAACAACTTGCCAAGCGCCTTGAGCGCTTTCTGCACCGACCAGGTCTGGTCGGGTGGCAGTTCGGCCAGCTGCATCGCTCGCTCCGTGCCGCGCACCATCGCCTCGGCCTTGGTGCGCACTTCAATCGCTTCGCGCGCCAGGTAGTCGGCCTGCGCGTTTTCGATCGACTCGAGCATCATGCGCCGCACTTCTTCGCGCGACAGGCCGAACGAAGGAACGATCTGGATGCTGGCTTCGGCACCGGTGCGCTTCTCCCGCGCGGTCACGCGCAGCACACCGTCGGCATCGACGAGGAACGATACGGCGACGCGCGGCAGGCCGGCCGGCATCGGCGGGATGCCGCGCAACTTGAAGTGGCCGAGCTCGCGGCAATCCTGGGCAAGCTCGCGTTCGCCCTGGTAGATGGTGAGGTCGACGGCGGTCTGGTTGTCGACGCCGGTGGAGAACTCTTCGGTCACGCTGGTCGGAATCGTGCTGTTGCGCAGGATCAGCTTCTGCACGACGCCGCCGAGCGTCTCGATGCCGAGCGAGAGTGGGATCACGTCGAGCAGCAGCAGCGAACGTTCGTTGCCCGCCAGCACGTCGGCCTGAATCGCGGCGCCGAGGGCGACGGCGAGGTCGGGATCGATGTTGGTGCGCGGTGCTTTGCCGCACAGGCTCTCGAGGCGCGTGCGAACAAGCGGCACGCGCGTGCTGCCGCCGACGAGCACGACGTCGTCGATCTCCGAGAGCTTCAGCTTGGCGTCCTTGACGGCGCGCTGCACGCAGTCGAGCGTGCGCTGCACGAGCGGCGCGATCGCGGCTTCGAACTCGGCGCGCGTCACGGTCAGAGTCACAGTGCCGCGGGCGCCGAGATCCAGTTCGAGGTCGGCACTCGAGGCCTGGCTCAGGCGGATCTTCAGACCTTCGGCCGCGCTGCGCACGGCCTGCATGACGAACGGATCGGTGCTCGCACCCGCGGCGGCCTTGCTCGGCAGTGCTGCGAGGATGCGTTGCGCCACCAACGCGTCGAAGTCGTCGCCACCGAGGTGCGTGTCGCCCGTCGTCGACAACACGCGAAAGACACCGTCGTCGATGCGCAGGATCGACACGTCGAAGGTGCCGCCGCCGAGGTCGTAGACGAGCACCGTGCCGTCTTTGGTTCCGTCGATGCCGTAGGCGAGCGCGGCTGCAGTCGGTTCGTTGAGGATGCGCAGGCAGTCGAGGCCGGCCAACTGGGCCGCGTCTTTGGTAGCTTGGCGCTGAGCGTCGTCGAACCACGCCGGCACCGTGACGACGGCTTCGCGCACCGGTTGGCCAAGCGCCTTCTCGGCGGTGGCCTTCACTTCGCGCAGCACCATGGCCGAGATCGCTTCGGGCGAGTGCAGCGTGTCGCCGATCTGCACGCGCGGCAGGCCGCGTTCGCCGGCAACGATCTGGTAGGGAAGAGTCTTCTGTTCGGTGGCGAGGTCCTGCATCGAGTGGCCGATCAAACGCTTGATCGAGAACACGGTGCGGTCGGGGAACTCGAGCCGCAGCGCCTTCGCCGCGCGGCCGATGAGCACGCGGCCATCGGGGTGGAAGCAGACTACCGACGGGATCAGCGGTTCGCCGTCGCGGTCGCGCAGCACGTGCGCCTGTTTGCTGGCGCGAATGGCAGCCAGGCTGTTGGTCGTGCCGAGGTCGATGCCAACCACCAGGCGCGCAACCGTCGGGGCTGTGGCAGATGGCGCTGCGGGGTTGGTCGTCACTGCTTGCTGTCCAGGTCCTGCAGGGCCTTCTTGTGGTAGTGCGAAGCGTGGAAGCGTCGCGCGGCGGCGTTCGCATCGCCAGCCTCGAGTGCTGCTCGAACGGCGGCGAAGTCCTCGTCGAGCGCTTGTTCGAGGCGCGCTCGCAGCGGCGCGATCAACTCGCCGCGCGCGTGCGCCACTTCTTCGGCCAAGTCGAGTGCTTCACCGAGGAAAACCGCATCGAGCTTCTTGTTGCGTTCGAGTGCTGCAGCGTCGACGACTTCGAGCAGCGCGCGCGCGCGCGACCACGGATCGCGCAGGATCTGCCAGGCATCGTTGATTTCGGCACTGCGTTGCAGCACGGCGATGCAGTCGGTGGTGGCCGAACGGTTCAGGTCCGGATGGCACTCGCGCGACAGCTTGACGTAGCGCTGCTCAAGCAAACGCGCATCGACGTCGAGCGAACGCGGCAGTCCGAAGACCGTGAACGGATCGGGTGCTGGGACGTGGATCACGCCGAGAACGAAGTGCCGCAGCCGCAGGTGCCTGAAGCCTGGGGGTTCTTGAAGACGAAGCCGCGGTCGAGCAGCCCGTCGTTGAAGTCCAGGACCGTGCCACCCATGAAGAACTCGCTCTTCTTGTCGACGATGAAGTTGACGCCGTGTTGGGTGAACGCGAGGTCGAACTCGGTCGGACCGTTCTGGTCGAAGTCGAGCACGTAGGTGAAGCCCGAGCAGCCGCCGCCCTTGCTGCCGATGCGCACCCAGGTGTTGTCGGGGAACTTCTGTTCGCCGATCACTCGCTGGATTT
>JBDSBS010000898.1:0-4448 GCA_039921435.1 Planctomycetota bacterium
GATAGAGCACGATCAGGTCCTCGATCAGCAGCAGTCGCTGGACCCAGTCGCCGAGCGGCGCTTCGACGATCGTGCTCAGGGACTCCAGGTACGGCCGCAGGCGCGCGTCGTCCCAGGGCTGCTCGCCGCGCACCTCGGGTCGGGCGACTTGGATGCCCGCCCGGGCAGCGGTCAAACGACCTGGCTCGACCACCTCCCCCAACTGCTCGAAGGAACCGTCGAACAGGCGGAGGCGCAGTTGGTCGACCATCGCCGCCATGCCGTCGATGGCGACGATGCGGCTCTGTGCGTTGCCATCGATCTCCGCGATCCGGCCGAAGCGTCTGGTGGCGTCGGCGCAGGCCAGCAGGTCGCGACCCGTCTCGTCCGGCAGTTCGAGCAGCAGTTCCCGAACGTGTCCCGAAGCGTTCTCGAAGACAGTCTCCTGCGTCGTCCCGAGCGTCGCGCCCAGCAGCCAGCGCATGGGCAACAGCAGGAACTGGCGCATGTACCACGCGGAGGTCTGCGCCCGTTCGGCATAGAGGACTTTGCGTTCGGCGCCCGAACCCTCGATCGTCACGATTCGGTCGAGCTCGGTGACGATGTCGTGGAAATCCAGGTTGTCGGCTACCGAGCAGCCGGCGCTCGCCAGCAGAACGGCGACCTGCACCCCCCAGAGCCCGCGGTGGCACCGCGCGCGGGCTGGGCGCGACGGGGCTGGGCGCGACGGTGGCGAAGACGAACAGAGGGCTGCGCGCTCAGTTGGCATATCCATCGGGATGGCCTTCGAACCAGGCCCAGGCGGTCGCGATGATCGTCTCGATGTCGGCGAACTTGGCCTTCCATCCGAGTTCGCGTTCGATGCGCTCGGAGCTGCCGACCAAGATCGCCGGATCGCCGGGCCGGCGCGGGGCGATCTCGTGTGGCACGGCCCGTCCCGTCACCTTCTCGATGGCGTCCAGGACTTCGGCCACCGACGTGCCGGCGGCGTTGCCCAGGTTGAAGGCGCGGAAGCCCGTCTCGCCGTCGAGCAAGCTGCGCAATCCGAGCAGGTGAGCCGTCGCCAGGTCACTGACGTGAACGTAGTCGCGGATGCAGGTGCCGTCGCGCGTTGGGTAGTCGTCGCCGAAGACGCGCAGCGCCTCTCGCTTGCCAGCCGCAGCCGCGAGGGCCAACGGGATCAGGTGAGTCTCCGGACGATGGTCTTCGCCGAGTTGCCCGGCCGGATCGGCACCCGCGGCGTTGAAGTAGCGCAGCGCGATGCTGCTGAGTCCGTGAGCAACGGCGAAGTCGCGGAGCATGTACTCGCAGACGAGCTTGGTGTGGCCATATGGATTGATGGGGATCTGCGACTCGCTCTCGACGATCGGCAGGCGCTCCGGCAGCCCGTACGTGGCACACGTCGAACTGAACACGAGGCGCGACACTCCCGCGCCCACCATCGCCTGCAGGAGGTTCAAGGTGCCACCGACGTTTTGGCGGTAGTACTGGCCAGGGTCCTGCACGGATTCGCCGACGTAGCAACGCGCCGCGAAGTGCACGACCGTATCGATCGGGTGCGCGGCAAAGACAGCCGCCAGAGCATCGCGGTCGAGCAGATCCACTTCGACGCAGTCGCCGCCTTGCAGTGCCCCCCGATGGCCAGTGCTGAAGTCGTCGAGCACCAACGGGCGGAAGCCGGCCTCTTGCAGAGCCAGCACCGTGTGCGAGCCGATGTAGCCAGCACCGCCAGCTACGAGAATCACAGGCCGCACTGGTCCCTCCAGGCCTTGACCACGCCCGCGCGCGCAGTGGCGCCGTCGAGCCCAGTGCGCGGCAGCGTTGGCCCAGGCGGACTCAGCTTCGCCAAGGCACCGTGCAAGGCCGTGAACGCCGCTGCGTCGTCTTCGTTGGCCAGGTGGTCGAGCAAGAGCGGTATACCGGCAGGGCCCAACCACTCGGGCGCGCGCGCGGCGGCGCACCACCGCACGATCGCCGCGGCGTCGTTCAGGGCGGTTCGACAGAAGATCGCGCCAGTCTCGCTCGGTAGACAGGCCAACTGCACGGCTCTCGCCCGCACGGACGGCGATTCATCGGCGCCTGCAATGGCGATCGCGCGTTGATGCAGGTCCGCTCCTGCGGCTTCGTCACCTTCGATGGTGGCGACTGCCAGTTCTTCGAGCGCTCGGATACGCGCCACGACGGTCGCGGCCCCGCGCAAGTTGCCCAGCAGGTCGCGCACACGCACACGAGAGGGGCTCCCGGTGCGTTGCATTTCCTGCGTCAGTGCCTCGAGCGACCGTCGGTTGTCGCAGCACCATGGGTCAACTCCATGCACCGCCTCGAGCGTCGCGAGCACGCCTTTGCTCGCCTCGGGCTTGCCCTCCAACCACTCGAGCTCGGCCAGTTCGAACAGCAGACTCGGGTGCAAGCCTATGGCGCCGTGGTCGCGCAGCAGCTCGCGCAGCGCCTGCACCGCCAGGTGGCGGCGCCCGAGATCGCGCAGCAGGCCGGCTTTCGCCACTTGCAGCGTTGGGTCGGTGGAACGCTTTTGAGCCTCGAGAACGACTCCGAGCGCTTCTGCATGCCGTTCGAGTGCGCACAACAAGCCCATCAGCTCGAGCGCCGGCGCGCTGGCTTCTGGGCTGGTGGCCAAGGCATGGCGCAGCGCCCGCTCCAGATCCGCGGCTTCGACCGCAGCGTCCGCCGGGACACCGCCGTCGGCGGTCGTCACCGCTGCATCCAGGGCCGCAGGGGAGATCGGTGGCCAGGGATCGACCGGTGCGGCCGCCGGGACGCGGGGCTCTCCCGCCGCGAACGTGGTTTCGGCAGACGGGCTGTGTTCCGCGGTCGCCAAGTCGGACGGCGCCAAGTAGGACTCCGTGCGGTGCCCAAAAGCGCCACCAAGTGTCATGGTCGCCTGCTCGCTGGCACAACCGGCTGCCAATCCCACCAACAGCATGGACGTCGCGCGCCGTCCAACCGATGGTCGGCCCCAACCGCTCATGCATTGGCCTGTCATGGACAGGCTTTGTACCGAGCAAGTGCTACGGTGCACGCGCCATTTCGACGACCAGCAGAACGGCGAGAGGTTTCCATTCGCTCCGCGCTGTCGCCCTCGGCAGCATTCCGGCCATGACAAGAACGGAGCTTGCGGCCGCGCGCCGCACTGCCGCGCGATTGCGAAGCCCCACCCGCACAGCGGTGGCAGAAGTCGCCCAGCGCATCGCTCGCGCTCAGCATCGACTGAAGCCTGGTGATGTGCGGCGCAAGGGCAAAGGCGACTTCGTCACCCGCATCGACGTGCGCTCCGAGCGGGAGCTTCAACGGGCACTGTTCACCATCATGCCCGACGCGGGTTTCCTCGGTGAGGAGTCAGAGCATGCGGTCTTGGACAGGGAGTGGATCTGGGTCGTCGACCCCATTGACGGCACGAGCAACTTCGCGCGGGGACTACCACACTTTGCGGTGTCCGTCGCGTTGCTCTGGCGCGGCCACCCGTTGCTTGCTTGCATTCACTGCGCCCCCGAGCAGGCGAGCTACACGGCGGTGTCGGGAGCCGGTGCCCACCGCAATGGTCGCCCCGTGCGACTGCCGCCAGGTCGACTCGACGACGGCGCCATGCTCGGCTGCCAATGGCATCGCGGGCAACAGCAGCTGGATTTCCTCGCGCGGCTGCAGTCGCGCGGCAGCCGCATTCGAACGTTGGGCAGCACAGTCACCCAGCTCGCCGATCTCGTCATGGGCAGGCTCGATGCCAACATCCAAGAACAGGGCCGCGTCTGGGACATCGCCGCCGCGGGGCTAGTGATCCTCGAGGCGGGTGGCAAGTTCACCGACTGGGTCGGCAAGCCGCTGTTTCCGTTCGTCGATCTGACGATTGGCCACTCCCCCAGCATTGCGGCCTCCCCGCGCGTGCATCGAGCCCTGCTCGAACTGCTCGCGTAGAGGCTTCCTTGTCGTTCCTCTACCGTAACAGGCTCAGCGGAACCGTACCTCTATGCGTACGGCCAGGTGCCGGAACCACGTCCCCACCGCCACTTGGTCCTTCTTTTGCAACGATGAGCTGCATTCGGATACAGTGCCCTCGTCATTGACCATGTCCCAGCAACCCGAGCGAGGACCCATTCGGTTTGGGTCAACCCATTCGGTTTGGCCATTCGGTTTGGGTCACTGTCGCGTCAACTGGGCCGAATCCGGGAGCTTTGAGCTCCATACCACTCGGCGCACATTGCGCACGAGCCCATCGATCTTGATCCGGAGACCCTAATGAAGAACTTCCTGCTGTCCGGCCTTTGCTGCGCAGGCCTCGTGGCCCTGCTGCCACAAACGGCGCACGCCCACGGTGGCCAATACCGCGGTCCTGGCGACGTCGTGCCTCCTAGCCCCGGCGGTGGCGGCAAGTCCGGTGGGCCGTCTGGGCCGACGACCGGTGGCCCTGCTGGCCCGAGCGCGCCTGCACCTTCCGGCCCCGCCACGGGCGGCCCGGC
>JBDSBS010000899.1:0-2990 GCA_039921435.1 Planctomycetota bacterium
CACGCACCGCTCTCGACGAGGTCGAGGTCGCCGTCGTCGTCGTAGTCGGCTGAGCGAAGGTACGAACTGACCGTCGTCGGGAGCGACGTCGAGTTGAAGCGACCCGTCCCGTACATCACGACGCGACCGCTCGCGTAGTCCGGTCGCCCGTCGCCGTCGAAGTCTGCGGTGCCGGCTCCGTCGCTGCCGTCGTACAGCTGACCACCTGAGGCGCGGGCGATGCGCTGCTCGCTGCGCAAGGCGAACGTGCCGCCGACGTTTTCGAGCGTATGCAGCAGGTCGTGACCCAACCACAGATCGCCGTCGCCATCGCCGTCCTGATCGGCGATGAAGGCGCGACCGCTCCAGTAGGTGTCCTGTTGCAGGTTGAACGACTGCACTGGCCCGCTCGCCAACCCCGATGCGCCCTGGTTGGTGAACACGACGAGATTGCACGGGCTGTTGAACTCGCGCCAGACTGCGACGAGGTCCACGTCGCCATCCCCGTCGACGTCGCCGCAGGCTGGTACGGCACCCAACCACGCGTTCGGTGATGTGCTTGGTGTGAGCGTCTGCGGCACGCCAAGACCGCCGCCAGGCAGTGTGGGGAACACAAAGACGCGTGCATCCGTCGCGCAGCCGACGATCGTGTCGGCGAGGCCGTCACCTGTGACATCGGCCGTCGCCACTTCACTCAGGTATTCGGCGATCAAGACCCCGTTGCTGCTCGTGAACGCGCCGTTCTGGTAGGTCCAGCGCCGCAGTTCGTAGCCGCCGTTGATCGGCTCGTAGCGCGACACCGCCAGCTCGCGCACGTCATCGCCGTTCCAGTCACTCAGCACCCCTGAGTTGGTGAGACCTATGCTGCCCATCGCCGTGAGGATGGGCGCCGCCAACGTGCCACCGCCGAGGTTGCGGTACAGCACGAAGCCCGAGTTCTGAAACCCGGCTGTGCTGTTGTGGCTCATGACCACATCGGGCAGGCCGTCACCGGTCACGTCGCCGGCAAGGGCGAACGAGTCGCCCTGATAGCCGCCAGGGTGAACAGGTTGGTTGGGCCCAGGGACAAAGGCTCCGTCAGCCGTTCCGAAAGCGATCCAGAACGTGGCGGCACCCGAAATCGAGCCGTTGGCGCGGGTGACCAAGAGATCCCGACGCCCATCGGCGTCGAAGTCTGCGATCGCGCGGATCTCGTCGCCCAACTGGCTGTTGATCTCGCGAGGGACGTCGAGCCACTTCTGCGCGACCAGCGATGCGGGCAGCAGGGCGAAGAGGAGTCGGTGAGCAAGAGCTGACAAGCGGTCGTCGTTTGGGGTTGGCATGTCGTCGGGCCAGGTTGGCGGGAGCAGTTGGAATCATGCCCATGCGAACAGCGGGCCGGGCAGTGCGACAAGCATAGGGAAGGCTGCACCGCGGTGGCCGCGACGAATGGCCGTCGATGTACGTCGGTAAGCCGTCGGCACGAAAGCCAGGTCGCTCGCTCGCGCGTGTGTTCGTTCTCCGGCCGAGGCGGTAGCCAGGCACTGAGGTTCCCGGTCACAGCCCGCTGCGCCGTGCCTCGATCCAGCATGCCCAAGCGGTGGTTTCACCAAAGCCGCGTCACACCTGGGTAGCGGCGGTCTTCCTGCGGCGTCGGTCAACTACGGCCGACCACTACCAACAAGGAATGAACATGCACCGCTCCGTTCTGATCGCTGCCGCACTCTTTTCTGCTGGGCTGAGCGCCCAGGATCCAAACCTGAGCCAGGCACTGCCGGTGCCAGGGCCGGCGCCAGCGGCCCTGCCGCAGCTCGGCCCGGCGGCGGCAGAGCCCAAAGCCGACGCGGTGGTGATGCAACCGCTGTGCACTCCGATCCACAGCGCCGAGTCCGACCTCGGTCAGAGCTATGGCTTGTGGGCCGCCGGCGACACCTACAAGGTGGCGTTCGATTCGGGGGCGACCTTCGTGCCTTACCTGGGACGCGAGTATCCGCACAACCAACCGTTTCGGTGGCAGACGACGTCGATCCGCGTCGGAGCCGAAGAGTTGACCCTCCGCTGACCCCGCTCGCGATGCTTCGCCGCCGCTGCCCGAGAGCTTGGAGGATCGCGGCCGAACACCGGGCGGCGCTGCTGCGGCTGCAAGCGAGTCTGCTCGGCGCCGAATCGGCGCTGCAGGATACGGGGCTCGCCGAGCTACCGGCAGAGCGGTCCATCGGTCCCTATCGCTTGGTGCGCCGGCTCGGCGAGGGCGGGTTTGGCGTCGTCTGGCTGGCCGAACAGCAAGAACCGCTGCAGCGGTTGGTCGCGCTCAAGCTGGTCCGGCTCGGCATGCACAGCGCCGGTGTGCTGCGTCGCTTTGAGAGTGAACGGGAGCTGCTGGCGCGCTTCGACCATCCCCACATCGCCCGCGTGCTCGATGCCGGCGAAGCCGAGACCGGCTGTCCGTACCTGGTGACCGAGTACGTGCCCGGCGAAGCCATCACGCAGTTCTGCAGCGAGCAAGCGCTGTCGGTAGAAGCCCGCCTCGAGTTGTTCGTGCGCGTGTGCGATGGCGTGCAGCACGCGCACCAGCGCGGCGTCATGCACCGCGACCTCAAGCCGTCGAACGTGCTGGCCACGCTGCTCGATGGCGTGCCGACGCCGAAGATCATCGATTTTGGCATCGCCCGCGCGGTCGGTGGCGAGGCCGGGCCCGGGGCGACGCGGGCCGGCACGTTGGTCGGCACGCCCGAGTACATGAGTCCGGAGCAGGCGCAGGGCAACGGCGACGTGGACATCCGCACCGACGTGTTCGCGTTAGGCGTGATGCTGTTCGAACTGCTCGTCGGTGACCTGCCGCAAGGGCGCGTGCGCTGGCGCACGGCCGGGCTCTCCGAGCTCGTGGCGATGATCCGGCACGAACCGGCGCCGCGACCGAGCACGAAGGCTAGGACCAACGTGCTGGCTCGCCAGCTGCGGACCGACCTCGACTGGGTTGTGCTGAAGGCGTTGGCGAAGGACCGCGAACACCGCTACGGCACCGTCGCGGA
>JBDSBS010000900.1:0-4141 GCA_039921435.1 Planctomycetota bacterium
GTCCTCGCGCTGCCCGTTCTCGACGTGCTCGCCGGCGTCCGCCTCAGCTTCTTCGTGCCGGCAACCAAGCGCGGGACCTTCGGGAACCTTTGGCACGACCCACGGCCGCTGCGTCTCCTCGCTGGCAGCCGCCGGCGCCAGCACGCCGTGGTACGTCACCAAATGTTTGCGCGGCTGCGGCACCAGCGCGCATAGTCGCTCCATCAGCAACCGTCGGCGCAAGTCCGACCTTTTCCGCCACGGGCGAGTGTCGAGATCACCACCTGACGATCGTGAGCCCCTCGACCCGTGCGAACTCGCGCTCGTTGCGGGTTGCGACGAACAGCTTGTAGGTGAGAGCTGTCGCGGCGATCTGCAGATCACGACGTCGTCCTTCTTGCACGCGTCGCAATGCACGCGCAGAAGGCCCATACGCGAGGATTCCGCAGCGCAAGAACCCCTCCACCTCGCGCACACAGAACCTCGGTACCACCCGTTCGCCAGCTTCCACCCGCTGCACGAACGTCGGGCGCCTGCGGGACCGGGCGCTGCCGCAGCAGTCGGTGCGCCCGTACTTGCGCACGTGCATGCCGGGCTTCGGGGTTGCGTTCGCCACCGAACTCGCCGACCTGCTCGCCCGCACCGACCAGCTGCCGCCGCTCGAACTGCGGTCATTGCCCGAAGACGAGACCGAGAAGCACGCCGTGCTCGACCTCGGCCGCGAACTGGTCGGCGAGCAAGGAGTGTGGAGCGGCTGCGTTGGCGCGGGCGATCGCTCCGAGACCTGTGATTCCGCCGGCCGCGGTGAGCGGCGGAACCCGTCGGAGGCTCCGAGCTGCAGCGAGAAGCCGATCGGCGGTGCCAGATCACTTTGCCGGCTTCACGTCGATGCGCAACGGTGCTGTCCAACGCTTCTGCTGCGGTGTGTAGTAGAGGTAGGTGCGCGACGCGGGGCCCGTGCTCTGACGCGGAATGCGCGCCACGAGGTCGAGCGTGAGCTTGTGCGACGCCTCCGGTGCGAGATCGCGCAACCACTGACGCCGGTCGTCGCGCGACATCGCCAGTACCTCGGTCGCCCCGCGGCAGTCTGGTCAGAGAGCGAAGATGCGGATGTCGCTTTGGGACAGCCGCAACTGACCGGTTGCGGCGTCGAAGACCGCCGCCTGCGAACAGATCGGCCGGTTGAGCAGCTCCGGCACGCTCGCTGGCGTGAACGTGAAAGCCAGACGACCCGTGGGATCGAGCAGTCCGAAGTGGCATTCACTGGTGGACAGCGAAACCAGGATCTCCCCGAGTCCCCACGGAGCACTCGTGACGTAGTCCGGCGCGGAGGAGACCTTCAGGAAGTAGAGGGCATTCGGGAAGAGGCCGTCCAGGTCGACGGTCACCGGCAGCGTGGCAGAATCGCCCGTGACCGTGAGGTACGGGAGCGGCGGTGCCGCGACGGTCGAGGATCCAACGGGAGGGGGCACGAAAGCCACGGGCCCATGCACGATCACCGGAGTTGACGCGGATCCGATCAGCGACTGCCCGGGGGTGGAGCCTTGGCCACCCATGCAGGTCATTCCCGCGCCGCCCACGAAGCGGACCATGCTGGTGCCTTGTATCACTACACCAGAACCCGCAGTCCCCGAAGACAAGAGGGTCGGGGTCGAGCCACCAATACAGCTACTGCGAACGATCGTTGCGCGTGACGAGTTGATGGAGATGCCATGGCCCCCAAAGATGACCGGGAACTTGAGGTGCCAGAGGCCGCTGCCACCCTGGAACACGCACGCATCGGCCGCGAGCGATGCGCCTGAAAGCGTGACGCCGTTGCCGCCGCCAAACACGCCAAGAAAGAACCCATAGCCGGGCGCCCCGAGAAAAGTGCAGCGATTGGCGTGCACCTCGGCATTGCCGACGATCAGCGCGGTGCTTCTGTTGTTCGTCCCGTTGTTGCCAGAGACCGTGCAACCGACGAGAACCACCTTGGCATTGCTAACACTCATCGTCGGAAGAATTGGATCCCCCATGACGGTGTTCGAGCGGACCGTGAGGAAGCTCAGGTAGAAGGTCGTGCCGGCGGGGGTGTTTGCGATCGAGATGCTCGGGCTCGGGCCAAGAACGGGTGATTGGAGTGCAACAACCGTCGTCATTGCATCAGTGCCGCGGATCGTCAGTGCCTTGCCGGACACGTCGAACGCCGTGTAGGTGCCAGGTCGCACGAGGATCGTGTCGCCGCTCTGCGCCGCTGCGACTGCCGGTGGCAGATCCGTGAAGTGGGTGCCTGGGCCGCTGGTGGCATCGACGATCCAGATCGTCGGGAGAACGCACGCGAGAACGAGACTGAGCATGGGCACCTCCGGTGCTTGTTGCGATCGACAATCAGAGAGAGCATACCGGTCACGCGGAGGCAGGGTGCGGCCCCGTCGCGAACCAGCCCGTCATCCGCTACTTCGCACGAACCGCAGGTCGTCAGTAGTAGAGTGCGCGCCCTGGGACTGCCCCGTCCGTTGGCAAGGAACCGACCGTGACCCCACGTCTGCTTCTCCCGTTCGTTGCGCTCGTCGTCGCCGGTCCCGCGTTCGGCGCGTAGATGGGATGAGAAGGCCGGCCCCCTGTCGGGGTACCTTTCGGTCCCCAGCTACAACGAGCTCTATTGGCTCAACGGAGGCCAGCCATGACGGATGCTACCACGATGACGGCGAGTGTGGCGAGTGAGACTGCGACCCCGACGATCAGCATCACCCACGGCGTGCCGCGGCTGACGATCGGCATCGACCTCGGACAGCCACCTGTGCGTGCTCGACGGCGAAGGAACGATCGTCGAGGAGTCGCGGCTGCAGACCAAGCCGGAGACGTTCCGACAGCGCTTTTCTGGCGTCCCCCGATCCCGGATCGCCATCGAAGCCGGCACCCACTCGCCATGGGCGAACGCGCTCCTAGCCCAACTCGGCCACGAGGTGCTGGTCGCCAATCCGCGCAAGCTGCGGGCGATCTACGAGAACGACAAGAAGAGCGATCGCGTCTGCCCCGAACCGCTCGTCAAACCGCGACCTTGACGGCAGCAACCCCGGCGCTGCGCCCGACTTTCCGCCCTCGCGACGCACCGATCCCGCGCGGCGACCCGTTTCCGGTCAGGGCACCACTCCTGCCATCACTCCGCCAGCGCGACGTTCACCGACGGCGGCCCCCGCGGCGCTGCCAGCACCGGGGGCTCGGTCGGCAGTCGCATCGCAACCAGCACTCGCCGGAGCGACTCCGGGTCGTGGATCGCGGCGAGTAGCCGACGCGTTCCCCCACAGTTGGGGCAGGTCAAAACCTCGATCAGGTGCACCCGCCGCAGAAGTTCGGCCCACGTGTACCTGCGCCCACCTCGTCGCCGCTTGCCGGGCGCGTGCGGAACGCGCCGCCGCTGCTGCAGCAAGCTGCGAACGGGCGCCTCCTCGCGCTGCCCGTTCTCGACGTGCTCGCCGGCGTCCGCCTCAGCTTCTTCGTGCCGGCAACCAAGCGCGGGACCTTCGGGAACCTTTGGCACGACCCACGGCCGCTGCGTCTCCTCGCTAGCAGCCGCCGGCGCCAGCACGCCGTGGTACGTCACCAAATGTTTGCGCGGCCGCGGCACCAGCGCGCATAGTCGCTCCATCAGCACTTGCGCCGTCAACACGACGTGGCTCGTGCCGTCCTTCCAGCGCTTTTTCAGCGAATACAGAACGCGCCCGTCGGGCGACAGCGACAGTCGACTCTCCGCGACGGCTGGTCGTCCAGCATAGCGGCACAATTTTTCCATTCGCTCACGGTCGCGAGCCGCCACGCGCACCGCCGCATGCAGCGAGAAGCCGTCGACGTCGGCGCACAGCGGCCCCTTCACGAACGGTTCTCTGTGCGTGCCTTGTCCAACTCGACGGTCTCGCTCGACCATGCGTTCACCCAACGCCGTGCGCCCTTGCACCGCCGCCGAACCCAACTCCAACAGCAGATCCGCTTCGCCATCCGCCGCCGCCTCGCCTTCGGCAGACCACTTCCCCGATCGCTTCAACCACCGCAGCACCTGCATCGTCGTCGCCAACCACCCGACCCAGATGGACGTCACGGCGATCGGCGCCTGCCTCGGCGGCGCCTGCACGATCGTCAAGTCGACGGTCTACCGCCGCCGCCTGGTGCGGCCGTTGATGGTCGG
>JBDSBS010000901.1:0-2956 GCA_039921435.1 Planctomycetota bacterium
CCGATGGCGGGCGTACCCCACGGATCCGTCACACAGTCGACGTGATACGCGTCGAACCCCGGCATGCCAGCGGGCAAGTCCATGGTGAAGTAGTGCAGGCCCAGCAACCCGCGCAGGTACCCCAGCAGATCCCCGTCCTTCGGCGGCACGCCGACAGCGACGAGCGCCGCCAGCTCCGCCCGCCCCACCTCGCGCTCGCCCGCGAAGAACGTGAACACGTAGCGCGACAGCGGCACCAACGCAACCTGCAGCGAGCGCGCCTCGACCAGAGCGCTGCAGCGCACGCGCAAGCCGCCGCGGCCAATCAGGTGCACACCAGGGTCGTCGAACCAGAACGTGCCTTCGCTTCGCATTGCATCGGGCACGTGGTCGGACGCGAGTTGGCGCCTCGCCGGCTGGCGATAGCTCTGCGCCACATAGTCGCGCAAGCCATCGGCGTGCGTGCCCAAAACGAGCTCGGCCGCAGCAGCGAGCCGTTCGCCGGCAAACAACGGCGCGCGCAGCACCGTGCGCAAACAGGCGTAGTAGCGGTGCAGCCCCGCGTCTTCGATGTAGTTGCCCTCGCGCGCGATCGATTCGGCGTAACCAGCCGGAAAGCCGCGCGTGAAGTGGCCGATGCGCCAGACCTTCGGATCGAGCATCGGCAACCGCATCAGCAGCGGGTCGCACAGCCACGGATCGATGAAGTGGAACAGGTCCCCCGCCTCGAACGGAATGCCACCGGCCATGCCGGAGCCCATGACAATGCAGCCCTCGCGGCCCTGCCGACGCAGCATCGCCGAGTAGCGGCCGTAGATCGGGATGTCGCGCGCGGCGCTGAAGAGACCGAAGGGGCCGAAGTAGAAACGCCGTTCATCCTGGATGCCGTACTCGGCAGGCGCTGCGGCGGTGTCGTTGCTTGGCGACCGCAAGAACGGCGGCACGCCAGGCACCACGGCGAGCCCGAGCGCCATCACCGACAGCGCGACACCGCGCCACGACGGCCCGGCCCGCAGCCAGCGCGCCAGCAGTGCCAACGCGGCGACGAACGGCGGCACGAAGAAGCGCCCGGCCATGAAGTCGCCGCCGACGCGCACGACGTAGCAGCAATACAACAAGGTGCCCAGCGCGAGAGCCCGGCCGCCGAGGGAACGCACGAGCAAGCCCACCGTGATGCCGAGCGCAACGACGACAACTGTCGCCGGATCGTTCGTCAGCGTGTGCAGGAGGTAGCGCCAACCCTGGTGCACCAGCTCCGCAACCGGAACGCCCGTCGCGGTAGCCTTCGCGTAGGCGGTGATCGGCAAAGGCGTGCCGTAGTAGAACGTCGCGAACGCACTCCATGACCAAAGTGGTGCCAAGCCAAGCACGAGGCCTCGCACCACTGTGCGCCACGACGGGCCGCGCGCATGCGCGAGCACCACGGGTCCCGCGAGGGCGAGCAAGTCCAGGCGCGTGGTGCCCAGCAAGCCGAGCAGCAGCACCGCCAACGTGAAGCCCGTTCGCTCGCGCACCGCGCGTTCATCGAGGCTCGCCAGCAACACGAGCAACAGCGCCACGAGCGGAGTCTCGAGCCCCGACGTCGCGAAGTCGCCGAATGCGCGCGATGCCAGCAGCATCAGCAGAACCGCAGCCGCCGCGAACGGCGAACGCGCTAGCCGCACGAGCAGCAGCGTTGCCAGTGACGACAGCGCAACGGACAGCAAGATCGTCGTGAAGTAGTGCTCGCCCGTCAGCCAGCGCGCGACCACGAGCAGGAACATCCACAGCGGATGCGTATAGGTCTGCACGCGCTCCCCCACGTTCCACACGAGGCCGTGACCGGCGAGCAGGTTTTCGACCGTGCGCAGCGTGATGTAGGCGTCGTCGCCGATCCACGCGAGGCGCAGCATTGCGGCCAACAGGCCGAGGCCCAGCACCGCGACGACGCTCCACTGCAGCATGCTGGCGCGGGTCATTCGTGGGCCGGACGATGGCGGGCTGGTTGGGAGCCGTCAAGCACTGCCCGGATCGGGGTGGGCGCGGCTCAAGTTCGTCTTCGGCGAACCAGAGCAGATGGCCGAACTGTTGCGCGCCTGCCTGCCCGCAGCAGTCGCCGACGCCATCGATTGGTCGACGCTGCAGCGCGTCCGTGGGTCGGTCGTAGACAAAGCGCTCGGGGAGCGCCACACCGACATGCTGTTCTCGGCGCGCATGGGAAGTGCCACCGTGCTGCTCTACGTCGTGCCCGAGCACAAGTGCGAGGACGAGCGCTTCACGTCATGGCAGATGGCCTGCTGCGTGTTGTCGATGGCGACGTCACCCGACGGGTTGAACACCGGGCCCGCCGGCGGTACGGGTGGCCCGGCCGGAATGCCGCCGGGCAAGGAGTTGTAGGCGTAGCTGTTCGGCTGCTCGTTCCGGAACTTCGAAGACGACTTCGCCTGGCGACCACTGCTGCTCAGCTGAGGCGATTGCTCCGGTCCGAGCGCCTTGCATCTTGTCCGCGATGTGCACTCGTGAATCGTCCGGGTTAGGCTGTGCCCGGTGCGCACCGGCGTTCCCGCTCCAGCTCCTGCCGCCACCCGCCTCGGTCAGCTGCAGCGCGGCCGGGGCGCCGGTTTCCTCGCGGCCCTGACGGCGGGCGCCGCGGCCCACGACGACGTGCTCCACTGTCTGCTCGCGGACCCGCGCATCGACCGTCAGATCGAGTCGCGCGAGCGCTACTACGCCGAACTGGTGACGGCACTCGACGTGCCGATCGTACCGCTGGTCGCGCAGCTGTCGGGTCGCGAGTTGGCGCTCGGCCACGCCGTGCTGGCGGGCACCTGGCGACTCGGCCACGCCGCCACGCGCGCGCTGCTGACCGACCCGCGCAGCGACGAGGCGCTGGTCACCGGCATCGCCCAACAGCTGTACGGGCTGCGCTGGGCGACGCTGGTCGAACTGCCGGAGCGGGCAGCCGCGGTGTTCCTGCGCGAGGCGCTGGCCGATGCCG
>JBDSBS010000902.1:0-9528 GCA_039921435.1 Planctomycetota bacterium
GCCGGGGATCAGTTCGAGCACGTCCTGGTCGACGGTGTTGAGGTCGCATCCGATCTGAGCCAGGCACGTCGAGGTGACGGTCGCGAGCTCGCGGTGCAACATGCCCTGATGCACGTCGTCGAGCGTCTGGCCGAGGCCCAACGTACGGAAGTCCATGCGCGCGAGCTCGAGCAGCGGATCCTGCAGGCGCCGGCCGATCGAGATGGCCGTGCGCACGCCCACTTCGACGCCGGGGATGGCCTTCTTGCCGGCCGTGCTCGTCGCGAAGATCGTCGACGCGGCTTCGTCGACGGGCACCACCATGGGCAGCGGGGTCTCCCCGAGCGCTGTGCGCAGCTCGGCAATGACTCGTTCACTGCCGGCCTGGCGACGGCCGTGGGGCAGGGCGATCGCGGCGGGCTGTTCGGTGCGGATGAGCTCGACGAGCCATGCCAACGCACCCTGCTTCTGCTCATCCGTGTCGGCCGGCAGGGACTTGTACTGGGCGACAGAGCCGTCTTCGGCCAGCAGCACAGCCCAAGCACCTTTCCCACTGGTGCGCAGCGAGAGCACCTTCTTGGCCCCGAGCGGCGGGGCCAGCAGCTGCGAACGCAGGTTGCGCGCGTAGGTGCGCACTGCTTCGCGGTCTGCCTTCTCTTTGAGTCGCCGCCGCACGTCATTGCCACACGCTTCCCGCAGTTGGGCCGCGGCTTGGTCGAACACCAAGAAATAGAACTCGAGCAGCGGCGAGTCGGCGGGCAAGTCGCTCGCATGTAGTTCTCGCAGCAACTCGCGGTGGCGGCCCTCGGGCAGCGCCAACTCGAGCACGAGAATGCCCTCGCGCTCGGCGCGGCGCAGCGCCAGCATGCGGTTGGGTGGGATGCGGTTGATCGGCTCCGCGAAGTCGAAGAACTCCTGGTAGCGGGCCGCGGCCGCTTGATCTGGACCGACGGCGCGGGCGCGAAGAATGCCGCGCTGCAACTCGTCGCGGAAGCGAGCGCGCGTGGTGGGATCGTGCAAGATGCGATCCGCGAGGATCAGCAGGGCACCCTCGAGCACGGCCTCGGGCGTGGCCAGACCTTGGTCTTTGGCCATGTATTGGCTCGCGATTTCGTGCAGGCTCTGGTCGCCGAGTTGCCGGTGTTGGATCGCCAGCGCCAACGGCATCAGCCCCTTCTCCTCCATCTGCATCGCGATGCCGCGACGGCGCGGTCGCATCGATTGGTAGAGATCGTCGAGCAGGTCTTGATCGACGCAGTCCGCCAGGGTCGCCTCGAGTTCGGGTGTGCGCCTTGCTCGCTCCTCCGCCTGCTGCAGGATCGTCTGTTTGCGCTGCTCGATCTCGGTCAGTGTGTGCAGGCGTTCGGCGATCGCGTGCAGGCGGTCATCGCCCATGTTGCCGACGGCGTGGCGGCGGTAGCGTGCGATGTAGGAAGGGGATGCCTTCGCCTCGAGCAACTCGACGACCGCCGTTATGGTTTCGGGCGGGCTGTCGAACTCGGCGAGAAGGCGGTCTAGCGTGGCTTTTGATGCCATGGTTGAAAGCGGGCGAGGTGCCGGCGTGATGGGGCGGGGCACGATAGCACGCGAACTCGCGCTCGCCAGCATGCAGGTGCCAAGCACTCCAAGCATGCAGGTGGCAGCGCGCAGTTGGTCGAGGGCGTGACGATGGGTCAGCTCGGGCGCTGAATGCTGTTGCCTGCATTCTGCGGCGCGCGCAAGATCCGCTGCGCGCTTTCGCAATCGCCTGCCGCGCCGCCCCGAGATGCCTCGCTCCTTCGACTTGTCACAGATCCGCCGCATCTGGGTGCGGGCGCCGAATTGGCTCGGGGACTTCGTCATGGCCACGGCGAGCTTCGCGCGGGTTCGAGCAGCGTTGCCGAACGCCCATGTCACGGTCGGAATGCGGCCGTACCTGCGCCCCTTACTGGCCGGTTCCGCGTTTTTCGACGAAGTCGTCGACACGCCCCGGGCCAAGGGTCTCGGCGACCTCTGGCGGCAGGTGCGCACCATGAAGGCGGCGAAGTTCGATCTTGCGATTGTGCTGCCGAATTCTGCGGCGACCGGGCTCGCGCCGTTCCTCGCCGGCGTGCCGTGGCGGCTGGGCTACCGGCAGGGGCGTCCGCTACTGATGAATCTGGGCGGGCGCGTGGCCAACCGCCGGCACTGGTTCCAGCGGCGGCTCGGTCCGCGGCGGTGGCCGACGCCGATGCCTGCCTACTACCACGACTTGCTCGATCATCTGGGCCTGCCGCCAGGTGGCATGCGGCCCGAACTTGCGATCACGGCAGGCGAAGATGCCTGGGTCGCCGAACACCTGCGCTCGCTCGGCATCGCCGACGGCACCCGGCTCCTGCTTCTCGTGGTCGGCGCCAACTTCGGCGCCAGCAAGCTTTGGATGCCCGAGCGCTTCGCTGCCGTGGCGCGACACTTTCAGGAACGGTGCGGCATGCGTGCGCTCGTGCTGGTCGGTCCCTCCGAGGTCGAACTCGGCGAACGGATCGCTGCCGAAGGCAACGCGATCGCGCTGTCGAAGCCCGTGCTACCGTTGGACATGCTGAAGGCCGTCGTGCGAAGGGGGGCCCTGATGGTCACCGGTGACACGGGCCCGCGGCATCTCGCCGTTGCGTTCGATCGGCCCGTCGTCTGCCTCATGGGGCCCAACGACCCCAACTACACACGCTACTGCATGGACAAGACGGAACTCATTCGCAAGGAGCTCGAGTGCTCGCCGTGCCAACGCAAGATCTGCCCGCTCGGCCACCATCGCTGCATGCGCGACATCGTGGTCGAAGAAGTCGTGGCGGCAGGCGAACGGTTGTTGGCGCGCGAGCAGTAGCTACGCGCCCCGCTTCAGAACCGAAGCGCCGCGCCTCGAGCGCGCGGCGAGGTCCTGCACAAGTCGCCGCTGGTAAGCGGCACCCCGCTCAGAACCGGTCTCTCCCGCTACCAGGGCGCCGCAAGGCGCCCGTCGTAGCGGTAGGAGGTCCTGAGCGGGTTCGCCCTCGGCGCTCTGCGCCGAGAGGCGACCCCGCTCAGAAACCGCCCGGGAAGATCACGCGCATCGGCGACAAGATGAAGCCGGTGGGATCGGTCGGGCAGAACGTGAGGTTCTGGTTGTAAAGCGGGCCAGCGCCGATCGGGAACAGCAGCGGCAGCGGCAGAGTCGCTGTGCCCGCGGCATTCGCGACGGCCAGCAACGGGATCAGCGTAGGTGAGCCCGGAATGAGCCCGAGCGGGCAGCCCGATGGTGCGAACGGCACGAAGAGCGGCGCGCTGGTGACGGTGTCGAAGAAGAAGATGACGGACCAGCCCGGCGGGAAGCCGCCGTTGCTGAGAGCGAACGCGCCGTTGCCGGTGCTCATGACGCTCGATGTCGATTGCGTCGGGTAGCCCGTGCCGGGGCACAAGCACGTGCCGATGGGCGGCGACGATGCGGGGTGGTCGATGTAGGCGAGGCCCTGCGGCATCGGCGGTCCGGCCGGGAAGGGCATGGGTGGTGCGGCGTTCACGTCGAATACCATCGGGCCGGCGACGACGTAGAGCGGGCGCAGGCCAGCTGCGTTCACGAACGACGACTTGTCGATGGCGATGTCGCCGGCCGGTGCCGCAGCCACGAACGCCGGGATGATCGGCGGTCCGACGGGTGCGCCCGCGGGGAAGAAATTGTAGCAGACACCTGGCGCATCGACGGCCCAGAGCGTGCCCGTCAGTCCGTCCCACTCGAGACCCGTGATCGGCCCAGTCGGGAACGGGATCGGAAATGGTGGCACCAGGACCGGCATGCCCGGCACAGGTGCTACGCCGATCACGGGACCGGCTTGTCCGCACAAGAACATGATGCCGACGACTGGATTGAGCGCGATGCCAGTGACCGGGCCACCCCCGATGGCGGCGAGCACGGCCGGCGGGATCGGGAACGGCGCGAGGAAAGGCGCCAGCGGTGGGAACGTCGGGGTCGGCTGCGACGCCATGATGAGTCCGTTCGTCATCCAGTGCACGCCGGTGACGTTGTTGAACGTGCTGTCGCCGTTCATGACGAAGAACGGCGGTGCAGGTGGAACCACGGGCAGGACCACGGCGGTCGGGTAGCCAGCGACGAGCAGTCCAGGGCCGGGCAGGATCGCCGTCGGCGGTTGCAGTTCGCCGATGCCAGCGCCCATGGGCGAGTAGGTGGCAAGGCGTTGGGCTGTGATCGCAGTGGTGAGTGCGAAGCCCGCGAGCAGACACGGAATGGTGGAGCGCATGATGCAGTGAGCAGGGTTGAGGAAGAGGCGGGGAAGAGGCGGGAGAGTTGCCTCGCCCTTCGAAGAACCAGTGGCTCAGGAACGCACGCGGATTTCGTTCCTTGCGCGTCAGCGCCTGCAACCTCAGGCAAGCGGCGATTGGCGGTTTCCCGGCGATCTCGCGATGCGCTCGCGGCAATGCCTCGGCAATGCCGCAGGCCTTCTTGCTCCGTCAGCGCTCGACGGCGCTCTGTCGGAGCCGCTACTCGGCGAGCACTTCGTCGAGGGTCGCGGCGTCGAGGATGCGGTCGGTCCAGCGATCGAGTTCTGGCAAGGATGCGGCGTGCACCAGCTCGATGATGACGGTTGGTACTGGGCCGAAGCGCTTCTTCATCTGGCGCAGGATCGCATCGGCGCGGCCCTTGGTGTGTCCTTCGGCGGTGCCTTCGGCGCGGCCTTTGGTGTGTCCTTCGCGCCGCAGTTTCTCACACAGCAGCGCGAGCTGAGCGAGTGCGGTCATGCCAGGCCGCTGAAGTTCCGTCTCCGTGCAGCGCGTCAGATCGTCGACGAGGAAGTGCACACGCGGCTGCAAGGCACCGAGAGTCACGGCGAGTTCGGCGCCGAGATGGACCAGGTGTGGGTGCACGGCCGGCTCGATCCAGGGCTGCTTGCCGTGGTAGACGACGATCGGCACGACAAGGGTCGGGGGCGTGCGGTCGGACTGCGTGCGCGCCGCGAGGTGTACTGAGTAGTGCAGCACCTGGTCGTGCGTTTCTGGATCGAGGTAGCGTCGCCCGGCGCAATCCCCGCCGCACTTCGCTAGCATGCGCGGAGACCCCTGCGGCCGCCCCTGTTACAGGCAGCACCACCTCTGCTAAACACGTTCGATCTCGCATGAGCCAAGGCCCTTTCCTGCTCGTCGTCACCCGCGACGGCAAGTCCGAAACCCACGCGTTCCACCAGGACGTCGTGTCGGTCGGCCGTTCGCGCGAGTGCGACCTCTTCCTGCCGGACCGCTTGATCTCGCGCATCCACTGCCGCGTCGAGCGCCAGGACGACCAGTTTGCGCTCGTCGACGCCGGAGCCCAGAACCCCGCCAAGCTGCGCGGTCGGCCCGTGCTGCGGGCCGAGCTCAAAGTCGGCGAAGGCTTCACACTCGGCAGCTACGAGATCGTGCTCGGCATGCCCGCCACCGAGAACGCCTCGGTCGACGAAACGCGCCCTGGCGACCACCCGCGCGGCAACCACGACCTGGTCGCGTTCCTGCAGATCGCGCGCGCGCTCAACGAAGAACAGGATCTGACGCGGCTCTTGACCCAGATCGTCGATGCCGCCATCCAGATGTGCGGCGCCGAGCGCGGCTTCCTGCTGCTCGGCCACAGTGGCGAGCACTCGGTCGAGGTGGCGCGCAACTTCGCGCAAGAAGAAGTGCTGTCGCCCGAGTTCAAGATTTCGCGCACGATCGCCAATCGCGTCATGGCGACCGGCGTGCCCGAGCTGACCACGAACGCGCAGGAGGACGACCGCTTCCGCGACCTGCAATCGGTCGCCGATCTGCGGCTGCGTTCGGTGCTGTGCATTCCGATCCGCATCCAGGGTGAGGTCGGCGGCACGCTCTACGTCGACAATCGGCTGCAGCAGCAGGTGTTTCAGGAGCGCGAGAAGTCGCTGCTGCTGTCGCTGGCCGACCACGCCGGCACGGCGATCTGCACGGCGCGTTCGATGGAACAGCTCCGCAGCAAGCAGGTCGAGTTGCAGGCCGCGCTCGACCGCGTCGACCAGCTCAACGCCGCCCTCAAGGGCCAGCTGCAGGAGAAGACCACCGAACTGACGCAGATCCGCGAAGAGATCAGCGCGCAGACCCTGAGCCAGCGCAGCAAGTACGACTACAAGCAGATCGTCGGCGCCGGGCGCGCGATGCGCACCTTGTTCGCGCTGCTCGACAAGTACATCGAGGCCGACGACCCGGTGCTGGTGACCGGCGACTCGGGCACGGGCAAAGAGCTCGTCGCGCACGCGATCCACGCGCACAGTCGCCGCAAGGACAAGCCGTTCGTCAGCGAGAACTGCGCGGCGTTGCCCGAGGCGCTGCTCGAGAGCGAGCTGTTTGGCTACGTGCGCGGTGCCTTCACGGGCGCCAACACCAACAAGAAAGGGCTGCTCGAATCGGCCGAGGGCGGTGTGCTGTTCCTCGACGAGGTGGGCGACATGCCGCCTGAGCTACAGAAGAAGCTGCTGCGCGTGCTGCAAGAGGGCGAGGTGCGCCCGCTCGGCAGCCGCGAGACCATCAAGGTCGATGTGAGGCTGATCTGCGCGACGAACCGCAACCTCGAGCAGATGGTGCGCGACGGTGACTTCCGCGAAGACCTCTACTACCGCCTTGCGGTGCTGCCCGTGCACCTGCCGCCGCTGCGCGACCGCCGCGAGGACATCCCGCAGCTCGTCAAGCGCTTCCTCGGCGACATGCAGCGCGAGACCCAGACTCGCGTGCGCGTCACTCCCGACGCCATGGAACGCATCGTGCAGTACGCGTGGCCCGGCAACGTGCGCGAGCTGCAGAACGAGATCCGGCGCGCTGCGATCTTGGGCGACGGCATCATCCTCGAGAACCACCTGAGCCAGCACGTGCGCGAGGGCCGCCGGGGGCCCGGTTCGGTCGTGAACGACGACGGGCTCGTGCCTTCCGAACGCGGTACGACGTTGCCCGACATGGTGCGCGAACTCGAGACGCGCGAGATCCAGAAGGCGTTCGACCGGGCCCAGGCCAACAAGAGCCGCGCCGCCGACTTGCTGGGGTTGTCGCGCTTCGCCCTGCAACGCAAGGTGGACAAGTATGCGCTCGATGCAAACGGCCGCCCGACCGGCGCCGAACCGAGCAACGACGACACGGCGTGAGGCCTGCGTGGTATTGGTAGCGGCAGTGGTATTGGTAGAGACGGTGGCAGCAGTGACCGGCAACCCAGCATGACCTTCGCGCAGCCGTTTGCCGACTACGAGATCCTCGACCGCGTCGGTGCGGGGGCGATGGGGACCGTCTTCAAGGCTCGCCACAAGAAGCTCAATCGCATCGTCGCGCTCAAGGTGCTCAAGCCGTCGCTGGCGCGCGACGTGCGCTACGTCGAGCGGCTGCGCCGCGAAGCGCGCATCGTCGCTTCGCTGAACGACCCCAACATCGTCACGGGTTACGACATCGGCGAAGAGGGCGGCTACCACTTCTTCGTCATGGAGTTCGTCGAGGGCAAGTCGCTGCGCGCCTTGCTGACCGAGTGGGGCATGTTCGCTGAGGAATACGTGCGCCGCGTCGCTCGGCAGGTGGGGCGAGCACTCGACCACGCTTACCAGCGCGGCGTCATCCACCGCGACGTCAAGCCGGGCAACATCCTCATCGACGAAGCTGGCACTGTGAAGTTGACCGACATGGGGCTCGCCAAAGGGCCGGCCGATCTGACGTTGACGCGCGATGGCGCCACCGTCGGCACGCCGCAGTACATCTCGCCCGAGCAGGCGCGCAACCCGCAGGACGTCGACGTGCGCAGCGACCTCTACTCGCTCGGCGCGACGCTGTACCACATGGCGACCGGCATCCCGCCGTTCCAGGGCTCGACGATGGCCGAGTTGATCACGAACGTGCTCAACGAGACGCCCGTGTCGCCGCTCGCGATCAATCCAGCGCTTTCCGAGGGGCTGTCGCTGGTGATTCGCAAGCTGTTGGTCAAGGACCTGCGCGTGCGCTACCAGACCCCGCGCGAACTGCTCGACGACCTCGACCGCATCGATCGCTCCGAGGCGCCCGCGGTCGATGTGGCGCGGCTGTCGGACGACGAGTCCGATCGCTCGCGTTGGGTGGCCAAGTCGCTGCTCGTGGCTGCCTTGACGGTGCTGCTCGCGGTGGCCTGGTGGCTCGGCATGCAGGCGCGCGATCTGGCCATAGTCGTGCCGACAGGCGACGAGTTCCTGGCCCACCTGGACGCCGAATTGCAGACCTTGCCGACGCCCGGGGAGCGCTTCCAGCGGTTGGTCGCGGTAGGTCCTGCCCCGCCGCCCGGCACGGCGACGAGCGTCGAGCAGCGCAAGCAGCTAGCCATGGCGGAACTGCAGATGGCGCTCGGTGTCGTCGTGGCGAGCTTGCTCGAGGAAGGCTGGCCCGAATTGCAAACATGGTTGTGCGATCCGGCCGTCTGGCCCGATCGGGCCCGCTGCGAGCGCGAGCGCATCCAGCCGCGCTTGCGACGCGAGGTGGGCGTCGTGCTCGGCCAGATGCCGGTCAACCTCAGACCCGAGCGTCTCGAAGAGCTGCTGTCGAACATCGATCACTGCCTTGCGCAGCGAGACACTGACCTGCTGGTTCGTTTCGACCACTTCTTGACCTCGACGCTGCCGGCGATCGTCGAAGGCCGCATTCGGGCCGGCCACTTCGCAGAGGCGGACCAGTTTTGGCGCGATGGGGTCGCGACGTTCTGCGATCGCGTGCACGAACCCGCGAAGGAGCGGTTGAGCGATTCCTTGGTGCGGCGCGTGGAAGAGAAGCACGCGTTGGCGAAGCAGGCGGCTCAGTCCGCACTCGACACTGCCGAGACCGAACGGGCTCTCGCGATGCGCGCCGAGGTCTCGGCTTTCGTCGACGACTCGAGCGCGCGGCTGCGCGACGGGCTCTTGCCCGAGATCGCGGACGAGCGCGCGAGGTCGTTCCGCCGCGACTTCCTGCAGGTCTGGCCGGCGTCCGGCAGGTTCCGCATCGGCTCTGCGGATCCTTGGTCCCACATCGAGCAGCAGCTCGGTGGGTTGCAGCAGCAGATCCTCAATGCGATCGCCCAGCGGGCCGAACAGCGCTTCGAGCAGCGCTGTGACCTGGCCTGGCGCACGTTCTGTCACGGTTCGGCCGACGACGCCCTGCGCGTGCTCGAAGAGACCACCGAGGCGCCAGCGCACCTGCAGATGGCATTGCAACAGCAGCGCTCCGCGCTGCAAGCGGCTCGCACCGTCGCCAAGGCCATGCTGCTCGGGATCGCGAGCAGCGGGCGCACGGTGGCGTTCCCGCGCGGCAGCCATCTGGCCGTCGAGTTGCGTGCCGAGGCTCGCGACGACGGCGTGCACCTGTTCAGCGAAGTGAGCGGTCAGCCGGCCCGCAGAGCCCAGCTCTCCGAGTTTCGCTTCACGAACCTGCTGACCCGCATGCGCCAGCTGGGCGTCGATCCGCTGCACAGCGTGCCGCGCGACCAACTGAGCCTGGGCCTCGCCGTATCGGCGATGGCGGCCGATGACCTGGCGGATGTCGGCACGCTGCTTGGCGAACTTCGGCGGCCGGAACTGGCGTTCCTCCTGG
>JBDSBS010000903.1:0-2547 GCA_039921435.1 Planctomycetota bacterium
CGATGCGGTATCATCGTACTTACTGAAAGTCACCAAGCTCAGCCGACGCCGGCTGACCGGGATCTTCGAGCGCAATCTTGGAGTACCATCGATGAAGCGATTCGTTTCCACCTACGAGAAGATCACGAGCGAGAGCGAGGCCCGCGGTAGAAGGCGAGGCAAGGCCGAGGGTAAGGCCGAGGGCAAGACACAAGGCAAGGCCGAGGGTCGCGCCGAGATCTTGTTGCTGCAACTTTCCAAGCGGTTCGGCGCCGTCCCTTTGGGTCTCAGAACGCGCGTTGCGGCAGCCACGTCGCGGCAACTCGACCGCTGGGCCGAGCGCTTGCTCGACGCCGAATCTCTGGACGACGTCTTCGCGACGGCCACACGCTAGCGGGTCCTCGGCCTCATGAGCTCCACGGGCACCAGGTTCCACGTCGGCACGAGCGGCTTCAGCTACGACGAGTGGCGGCCCGCGTTCTATCCAGACGACCTCAAGAAGGACGCGATGTTGTCCTTCTACGCCGAGCGCCTGAAAGCCGTCGAACTCAATAACACCTTCTATCGCATGCCAAATGCGAAGACCGCGACGAAGTGGCGCTCGCAGGTGCCCGATGGCTTTCGCTTCGCGGTCAAGGCGAGCCAGCGACTCACTTGGACGCAGAAGCTGAAGGACTGTGGTGAACTGCTGGCGTACTTGTTCACCGCGATCGAACCGCTCGGTGACACGCTCGGCTGCGTCTTCTACCAGGTGCCCAAGTGGGTGCGGAAGGACACCGATCTGCTGCGCGCGTTCCTGCAGCAGCAAAAGGCCTCGGTGCGGATCGCCTTCGAGTTCGCCCATGCGAGTTGGCTCGAGCACGATGCCCTCTCGGTGTTGCGCGAACACGCCGTCGCGGTCGTCGCCAGCGACAAGGACGATGCGCCGCCGCCAGAGTTGCTCGACACCGCGCCGTGGGCCTACCTGCGGCTGCGACGCGCTGCCTACTCCGACGACGACCTGCGCGGGTGGCGCGACCGCATGCGGCAGCGTGGACTCAGCGATGCCTTCGTGTTCTTCAAGCACGAGGATGCGTGTGCGGGGCCTGCGTTGGCGCGCCGGTTCCTCGAGCTGCCCGAATAGCGCGTTGCCAATGGCCGAGCGTCACCTCTGCGTGCGAGTTCACGCGGATCGCGAAGTGTCGTCCGTTCTGGTATCCTGCCCGCGTCTGGTCCGCCGCGCGAACCGCCAACCCTAGACGACCCATGGCAGCACCGTCCCGCACGTCCTGGAAGGGCTTCCTCAAGCTCAGCCTCATCTCCGTTCCGGTCAAGGCGTTCACGGCCAACGACTCGAGCGGCGAAGTGCACTTGAACCAGCTGCACAAGGACTGCAACAGCCGCGTCAAGTACCAGAAGGTCTGCCCCGAGCACGGCGAACTCAAGAGCGACGCGATCGTCAGCGGGTATGAGCACCAGAAGGATCATTACGTGGTCGTCGACCCCGACGACATCGACAAGCTGCGCACCAAGACAGACCGCGCCGTCAGTATCGATGGCTTCATTGCCAAGGATGCCGTCGACGGGCTCTACTTCGCGGGCAAGGCGCACTACCTGCTGCCCGACGGCATCGCGGGGGCCAGGCCGTACGCGTTGTTGCGCGACGGCATGGTGCAGAACGATGTTTGCGCCATTGCGCAGGTCGTCATGGCGGGACGCGAACAGCTCGTGCTGCTGCGCCCGCACGGCCGCCTGTTGGTCATGACGGGACTGCACTATCCGCAGCGCGTGCGCAAGGCCGAGGACTTCGAGAGCGAGGTCGAGGACATCGCCTTCAAGCCCGAAGAGATCGCGCTGACCAATACTCTGATCGGCGCGTCCAAGATTGCGTCGTTCGATCTCGATTCCTACAGCGACCAGTACGTGAGCAAGCTCAAGCGCCTCATCGAGCTGAAGGTCGCCGGTCAGGAGATCGTGCAGGCGCCTGACCACGAGGAGCCGAAGATCCTCAACCTCATGGATGCGCTCAAGAAGAGCGTCGCCGAGGCACAGGCCCGTTTGGCCGGTGGTGGAGGTGCTACCGCGGGTGCGGACGAAGCGCCCTCTGGCGATGGGGCGTCGACGGCGGACGCCGTGACCAAGAAGCTGGCGCCCAGTGCGGGCCGCAAGAAGGGGCCGCGCAAGGTCGAAGGCTGACGGTGGGCGGCAGTGCGCGCCTGCCCGAGCACATCGAGCCGATGCTGGCCCGCATCGGCGAGCCGTTCGACGCTGCCGATCACCTGTTCGAGATCAAGTGGGATGGCGTGCGTGCGGTCACTTATGTCGAGTCCGGCAGCCATCGCATGCACGGACGCCGGCGCCGCGACGTCGCTTTGCGCTATCCGGAGTTGAGCTTTCTCGGTGGCCTGTCTTCTGGGCTCGTGCTCGACGGCGAACTCGTCGTGCTGCACGCCGATGGCCGACCCGACTTCGGAGCCATCCTGAGCCGCGAGAACTCCACCGCTGCGCGCGCCGAGGCGGCCTCGCGGCGCCATCCCGTGACGTACGTGGTCTTCGACGTGCTCTATCTGGCGGGCGAATCGCTGCTGA
>JBDSBS010000904.1:0-3404 GCA_039921435.1 Planctomycetota bacterium
CCGGCCGGCCAAGAAGGCGGGGCCGCCGTATCTGGGCCGCCGCCGGTCGTGGCTGGCGAGCCTGCTCGTGCCCTTGGCCATGTTGGCCGGCGGCGGCACTGTTTCGGCGTGGCTCTACGCGATGCAACAGAACGTCGTGATGGCGGGCATCGTCGGGTTGTCGACGCTGGTTGCTTCGCTGTTCGCGTCGGTCCTGCTGCGCGGCTGACGCGCTCGTTGGCTGCGGTTCGACGTGACTCTATCCTGCGGCCGTGCCGACCTTCCTGCTGACGATCGCCTATGAAGGCACGCGCTACGTGGGTTGGCAGCGACAGGCGAACGGGCCTACCGTGCAGGAAGAACTCGAACGCGCGTTGGCGGCCATCGATTGCCCTCACGTGCACGTCGAAGGCTCGGGCCGCACCGACGCGGGAGTGCACGCCATCGGTCAGTGCGCGCACATCGTGATCCCGCACGCGTTCCCGATCGAGCGGCTTGCGCTGGCGTTGAATACGCACCTGCCAGATGACATTGCCGTGCAAGCCGTGCGCGAGGCGCCGCCCGGTTTCCACGCTCGGTTCCATACGCGCGGCAAGCGCTACGCCTATCGCTGTGTGGTTTCCCGCGTGCGGCCGGCGATCGGGCGGAACCTGTACCACTGGGTTCGTCGCCCCGTCGACATCGGGGCGATGCAGCGCGCGGCGGAGTGCCTGCGGGGCCGCCACGACTTTGCCGCCTTCTCGACCAATCCCGGCTACCCGCGTCCGCGCGGCACCGTGCGCACGCTGCAGCATGTGCACGTGATGCGCCGCGCGGGCGGCTTCGACCTGGTCGTGCAGGGCAGTGGCTTCCTCTACAACATGGTGCGCTGCCTGCTCGGCTCGCTGCTGGAAGTCGGCTACGGCAAGCAGCCGCCGACCTGGTTGGCCGAAGTGCTGGCGTCGAAGGACCGTCGCCTGGCGGGGCCGACGGCACCGCCGCAC
Organism: Planctomycetota bacterium; assembly: GCA_039921435.1. Classification (GTDB taxonomy): domain Bacteria; phylum Planctomycetota; class UBA1135; order UBA1135; family UBA2386; genus DASVAL01. The sequence continues at coordinate 963 of JBDSBS010000904.1, forward strand.
GGGCTCTACCTGCTGCGCGTGCTCTACGCCAAGGACCTGTCGCCGGCGGGAGTGGATCCTGGCCTGCTCGACGAAGCGGGCGTCGATGAGGAGTAGCCGCAGCTCGAGGCCGCATTCGGCCACCACGAATACTTGCCACGCTCAGCCGCTCTTGCGGCCCCTCCGGAGACTCCTCATGAACCTCACTCTGCTTCGTTCTGTCCTTGCCATGGTCGCTGGTGCGGCCGTCATCGCCCAGGCCCCTCCACCGCTCGCGCAGGGCGTCGAAGACGTGCTGCCGGCCTCGACCTATGCGGTGGTACGTTTTGGCGGACTCGCAGCCTGCGGCGATGCGGCCGGCAACCTGCCGATGGCGGCCGTCGTCAACTCGTTCTTGCAGCGGGTGCCCGCCGAGGTGCGCGCCGAACATATGGAGAACGGTCTCGCTCAGGGCGCGCAGATGCTGCAGCGCCGGCTGCAGCGCTGGGGCGTGAGCCCGGCCGACCTGCGCGCGGTGGCGCGGCGTCCGATGGCGCTCGCTGCCGGTCGGCTGTCGATCGAGGGCATGGGGCCGTCGGTCGCGCTCGTCATCGACGTGGGTGACAGTGCGCCGGCGATCGGGCGAATGGTCGCTTCGCTCGAAATCGCTCTGCGCCAGGCGTCACCGGGCGTCGCGATCGCGGACGCTGTGATCGGCGACACGAAGGTGCGCCAGGTCCAGTTGCCAGCTTTCCCGTCGGTGTTCGCGGGTTCCTTCGGCGGCTACTTCGTCGTCACCAACAGCCGCGGCTACCTGCGCGAGATCGCGGGCGTAGTGCGGGGCACGGCGCGCGGGCTCGCCTCGACGACGAGGTTGGGCAACTTGCGCAACAGCCTGCCGGAGCCGGCCATCGCTTCACTGTTCGTCAACGCGGCGAGCGTCACCTCGATGTTCGATGCACACCTGCCCTACGAAGCGGCTGACTTGGCCTCTGCGCTCGGCCTCGGTGGGCTCGATTCGATCTACGCCGGTTCGACAGCGTCGGCGCACGGCGGCAGCGATGTGCTCTTCCTCGGCGTCGGCGGCAGCAAGCACGGACTCGCGAAGGCGCTGCTCGCCGAACCCGCGGACCTGAGCTTCGCGAAGATGTGCTCGCCGAGCACGGTGCTGTTCGCGGCCGGCAGCTTCGACGCACCTGCCGCGGTGGCGGCGTTTCAGCAATTCGTGCGGCTCTTGCCTGAGTCGGCTCGCGGTCCGTTGCAGAGCAACTTGCAGCGCAGCCTGAGGCGCGAGCTCGAGAGCGTGGGCAGCTCACCGGAGGAGGCTGCCGCCGTCTTGCAGGCGTTTGGCACTCAGATCGGCGTCGCGATCGGACTCGAGCGCGGACCCAAGCCCGAGCTGCTCGTGCACTTCGCCGTGCGCGATCGGGCGACCGTGGCGTCGCTGCTGCAGCGCGTCGAAGCGATGGTCGCCGGTCAGGGTGGCATCGAATGGAAGTCGCGCAAGGTGGGGGACGACGAGATCAGGTTCTTCAGCGCGACGTTGCCCAACGGGGCGCTGCAGGTGTCGCCGTGCTACGTGTTGACTAACGATGCCCTGATGTGCGGCTCGGACGTGGCCGGCCTCGTGCGCGCCCTGAACCAGCACAAGGAGCCCAAGGCGAGTCTGGCCGCCGAGCCGGACTTCCAGTCGCTCGCGACCGAGGCGAAGGGCGGCAGCGGTGTGCTGCACCTGCGGCTATTCCGCGCCGCAGAGGTTGGCTGGCGCACCGTCGAGACGCTCGTCTATCCACAGCTCGATGCGCACAAGGACGAGGTCGGTTTTGGCAGCGAAACGTTGCCCGACGCCGAGACGATGGCGAAGGCGCTCGGCACGAGCACGTTCGTCTACTCCGTCGACGACGCCGGCATCACCGTGGCCAGCCACGGCACGCTGACCATCGGTTCGCTGCTGGCGGCGATCGGCGCGCTCGGTGACCAGGTGCTGAGTCGCGCTTGCGGCAAGGTCTACTGAGCCGGGCAGGCCGCGGGGCGTCGAGCAACGGCCGCGGCGAACGGAGGACGACATCGACATCTTGCCCGTGCTCGAGATGCTGCGGAGGCTGTGGGCGGACGAGTTGCTCCCGTGAGCAGTGGAACCGCGCCCTTCACACCGTGGCGAGCGCCACCTTGAGTGGCGGCCGTTCGTCGAACGACGGAAAGTCGGCTTCGACAGGCACCGACTCGAGCGAGCGCAGGGGGCGGCCGGCCTTCTCGGCGGCTTTCCGCAGCGCTTCGTGCCAGTCCGTCTCGGTCACCGTGGGCACGTGGTTGGTCGCCAGCACCGAACCGCCGTCGGCGAGGGTCAGCAGGCAGGGCTTCCACAGCGATTGGTAGTCGTGCACGAGGTCGATCGTGCCGAACGGCCCCTTGGCGAAACGCGGCGGATCGAGCACGACGAGGTCGAAGCGCTGCACGTCGATGCGCGCGTATGGCACGTGCTTG
>JBDSBS010000905.1:0-8507 GCA_039921435.1 Planctomycetota bacterium
GGCGCCGGCGGAAAATTGTTTCTGCAGACAGACGGGTTCGATGATCCGGTGCCCTCCAGCCTCGCGGGCAATAAGGCCGACAATCAGATCCTCGGTGTTGTGGTGCATCTGCAAAAACTGCAACCAAAACGCCAAGTCATCCTCGGCACCAGCGGCACCATCCCGAGTGCGATGAATACGATCAGTGGCATCGCGCCGACGGTCAACCAGGCCGGAACGTGCAATGCCTACTACTCGGGCAACACGCTGCACTTCTATCCCGCGGGCGGTGGCTGCTCGAACACGGCGTTCTCGACGGTGGTAGCCCACGAGTGGGGCCACGGTCTCGATGATCGCTTCGGCGGCATCTCGAACACGCCCACCGATGGCCTCAGCGAAGGCTGGGGTGACATAATGGGTCTGTACATCGTCGACAACCCCAACCTCGGCAGTGGCTTCCAGACCGCCAACGTGGCGCTGCGCAGCGGCAACAACACCAAGCTCTACGGCACGCAGTCCGAAGTGCACAACTCCGGCGAGATCTGGATGGGCTTTGCGTGGAAGTACCGCGAGAACTTGCGGGCCGCGTTCGGCACGACGTTGGCGATTCAGATATCGAACGACACGGTGATCACCTCGATCGTCGCCAACGCGACCAACCAGGCCAACGCCGTGCGCGAAGTCTTCATCGCCGACGACGACGACGGCAACTTGTTGAACGGCGTGCCGCACTACGCACAGCTGCAGGCTGCGGCGATCACCAAGGGCATGCCCTACCCGCAGATCCAGATCGTGTCGATCACGCACGCGCCACTTGGCAACACCTCGCAGCGTCTGACGCCGCGCTTGGTCACCACCACCGCCGTCGCGATCGCCGCGGGCACCGTGACGCAGGTTCGCCTGGTCTACAACGCGGGCGCCGGCTCGCAACAGCGCAACATGCACCCGAACGGCAGTGCGAACGGCTACGAGGCCATGCTGCCAGGTCTCATGAGCGGTGCGGTTTCCTACCACATCGAGGCCGTGCACAGCGGCGGCACGACGGTGCGTCTGCCGGCGACCGGTGAGTACAGCTACGTGGTCAGCGTGCCACCGACGGGGCCGTTCCTCGGCTTCTACTCGGAGTCGTTCGACACCGGCGCTGCCGGCTGGACGCACGGACGCTACAGTTTGACCGGCACGGACGACTGGCAGCTCGGTGCGCCTGCCGGCAAGACCAGCACGGTGTCCGGCGTGCTCTGGGCCGACCCGGCCGCGGCGGTCAGCGGCTCGAGCGTTTACGGCACCGACCTCGGCGCAGGCACTTCCGACGGCCGCTACCCCAACAGCATCGACTACTACCTGCGCTCGCCGGCCATCAACTGCTCGGGGCGCACGGGCGTCACGCTGCGGCTGAAGCGCTGGCTCACGGTCGAAGAGGGCATCTACGACCGGGCCACGATCTCGGTGAACGGGGTTCAGGTCTGGGCGAATCCAACGAACAGCAACCTGCTCGACACGAGCTGGCAGAGCCTCGAGTACGCGATCCCCTCGGCGGACAACAATCCGTCGGTCCAGGTCGAGTTCCGGCTGACGGCCGACGCCGGCTTGAACCTCGGCGGTTGGCAGATCGACGACGTCGAACTCGGCACGCGCACCACGACGCCGCTCGACGCGGAGTTGACGATGCTGCCCGAGCAAGCCGTGCAGGGGGCACCGATTACCCTGCTCGTCTCGACGCCCGGCGGTCCGCGGCCCTACCTGCTGGTGCTCGGCGACACCATTGGCCCGACCATCGTGCCCGGCTTCCCGATCATCTTCGTCGGCGGAACCGTCAGTCTCCTGCCCGGCGGGACGGATGCGCTCGGTCTCGAGGTGGTCACCTTCACGGCGCCCAACGTGCCGTCGGCGATCGGCGTCAAGTACTACAGCCAGGTGTTGACGCTCAACACCGCCTTCACGGCGTTCGTCGCTTCGAACATGTTCTTGAACCTGTTCACGCAGACGCCCTGATCCACGGGTGAGGAACACGACGGCTGCACGGGCAGCCAAAGCGCGCAGGGCGCTCGGACTTCGGTTCGGGCGCCCCGCGCCGTTGGGACTTAAGGTGCGCGCGTGCGCACCGCCGTCGTTCTGTTCGGGTTTGCTCTGGCCTGCGCCTGCTGTTCTGGATCGCGACGCCGGACAAGGCGATGCGCCGCTGTGGCAGGAGCTTGCCAGCAAGGTCGCGCGCAGCCAACCCGACGAGCTGTTGTCGTTGCCGCTGCGACCCCCGGGCATGTTGTGGCTCGTGACGCTGCTCTGGGACGGCGATGTGGCGACGGCATGGCGACTGCGGCTCGCGTTGGTCGGGTTGGGTGCTGCGATAGGCCCGCTGGTCTGGCTGCTGCTGCGGCGCCACGCCGGTGGACCGACTGCCTTGCTCGCCGCCGGGCTGTGTGCGGTGTCCACCAACCTGATCGTGCTGAGCAGCGGCCTGCACTCGGAACTGCCATACCTCGTGTTGTTCCTGTCGACGTTGTTCGTGCAGGAACGACTGCACGTCCGCGCGAGCACCTGGCTCGCAGTTCTGTTCGGCGCTGTGCATGCGGCGGGATGCCTGCTGCGCGCCGAGCACACGCTGACGTTCGTTCTGCTGTTGGCGCTGCTTGTTTGGCAAGGGGCGCCGCATTGGGGCCGCAGCACGCTGCTCGCGACCGTCGCGTTCTTGCTGTGTCTGTTGCCATGGCACCTCGCCGCGTGGTCCGACATCGACACCTACAACCAAGTCGGGGCGCCGCCCTTGCCGGCCGCCGGCAGCGTCGTGCCAGATGGCCTGCCCTGGGACCGCGAGGCGCTCGGTCGCGTGCGGCAACTGCCTGGTTTCCAGCAGTGGCCCGTCTGCCGCTTCGTCGAAGACACCGTGCGCGTGCGCGGCGGCCGCTCGGTGCACGAAGTGGACCTCGACATCGTGCGCGAGGCCTACGGCTATTGGCCCGAAGCGCTGCCGCACCCGTTCGTGTGCCTCTACGGCGGACTCAACTTCTTCCTCGGCAACAGCCGCGAAGCCGATGGTGGGTTCTCGCAGCAGGCGCTCGATCGGCCGCCGCCGCTGAAGGGTGGCGACGCGCGCTATCCACCGGGACTGCGGCAGGTGTTGCCGCGCGATGGCCAACTCTCTCTCAGTTACCCGCCTCATCTCGACCTCGTCGTGCATGGCTACCGTCGCGGCCTGGCCGAACTGGCGCAGGATCCCACCGGTGGTGCGATGCGCATGGGCAGCAAGCTCTGGCACGGCTTCGAAGGAGCCGTAGGTGGGCTCGGCGGCTACGCATTGCCGATCGGTCTGTCCGGCGTGCGGCGTCCCGTCGACATGGTGACAGCGACCGGCATGTGGTCGGCCATTTTCCGGCTCGGTTGGTTCGCCATGGCCATCGCAGGGTTGTTCACGCTGCGCCGCCAGCGCTTCCTCGCGCCGTGGTTGGTGTTCGCGGCGACGAAGGTGTTCGTCTTGCTGGCGTTCTTCGGCTATTCGCGTCAGGGAGCACTGTGCATTCCGTTGCTGAGCCTCGGCATCGCGGCCGCTTGGCACCGCTGGTTGTTGCCGCGGTGGCCCGGCTTGGCTCGAGCGCGAACGGCGGCGCTGCTGGCAGCTGTGTTCGTGGGGCTCGAACTGGTGCGCTGCGTCGGCATGCAGGTCTCGGTCGACTCGGCACCGTTCACCCCTTCGTCGCCCCGCGTGGTCGACCACGGGCGGCATGAGGTTTCGTTCCGCTGACGAGTTGCCAACGCCGCCTGGGCCGCGAACGATCAGCGTCGCGTCGCGGGTGCCGAGCTTGGTGGTGGCGGCTCCGGCGGCGGCGCGGTCGGTGGCTTGGGCGGTCGGTTGGTGTCCGTCTCCGGCGATAGGCGAAGTAGCCGCAGGACCGGCCTCTCAGCACCCGGTCTGGCGCCATTCGAGCCATGTCCTCGAGCGCCGAGTTGCCAGGCGTCGCGCCATGGCGTCTCATGTGGCCCACATGGGCCGCCTATCCGAGCACGTTCCGCTGATGGTCATGGCGGTGGCCGTGTTGCTCGGTGCGTCGCTGCCAGCCCAGCACGAGCCGATGACCGCACCCGTCAGTGCGATCGACTTCCGCACCCAGGTCGAACCCGTGCTCGCCGAGTTCTGCTTCCGCTGCCACGGCGAGAAGAAGCAGAAGGGTGGTATTCGTCTCGACGGGCTCGATACGACGATGTCGACCGGCTCTGCGGCCAAGGCGTGGCACGCAGCGCTCGACATGATCCACGGCGCCGAGATGCCGCCCGACGACGAACCGCAGTTGTCGGACGAGCAGCGCCGACTCGTCGTGTCGTGGCTCAACACTTCGCTCGACGCCGCGGCCCTCTTGCACCGAGGTGAGCGGCGCGTGGTCATGCGGCGCCTGACTCGCGATCAATACACCAACAGCTTGCAAGACGTGCTGTCCGTGCCGATCGACTTCGGCCAGGTGTTGCCAGCCGACGGCAAGTCGGCGATGGGCTTCAGCAACAACGGCGAAGTGCTGCAGGCGTCGCCGCTGCACCTTGACTACTACCAGGTGATCGCGCGCCAGGGATTGGACCAGGCGATTGCGATCGGCGAACGCCCGCCGGTGACTCGCTATCGAGTGACGTTCGGCAAGGGTCGCGGCAAAGGGCTCGTCGCCAGCGAGACCGGCGGCTTCCAGTCGGTGCCGCTGAGTCCGGACGACTTCGTGGTCGAGATCCTCGATGCCGCAGGCAAACCAGTGGCCGCGTTGGACGAGCGACACCAGGCCGAACTCGACGACATCAAACGGCACATCACTGTCGGTCTGCGCGGTTCGAGCCAGGACCGCTTCCGCATCGTCGACGAAGGCATGATCTTGCTGTCGGCGCTGCCGCACAAAGAGCAGGTGCCCGCAGCGTGGCAAGGTCCTTCGCCCAATCTCAAGCTCGAGATGCAGCGCTGTTGGCCACAGCGGGGCGACTTCGTGATGCGCGTTCGGGCCTCACGCGGCTACGTGCCGCCGCTGCGCCAGGAGCTGCTGGTTGGGCTCGACGAACCGGTCGCCATGGCGGTGTTCGGCGACGACGGCGAGATCTGCGCGCCGGATGGCGCCATCGTGATCGCTGCCGACAAGAGCGAAGAACGCAAGAACCTGCGGCTCGACGGCGGCGCGCTGTTGGCCCTCGACGTGCCCAAGCCGAGTCAGGCGCGCCTGGCCTTTCGTGTGCCTGCGGACGGCTTCTACCAGGTCGATCTCGTGCATCCGCCGGTCGCTCCCGACGCCATGCCCTCGGTGCGGCTCAATGCGGCCGGGCACCGGCTCGACCAACGTGTGGTGCTCACCACGGAGCAGCTGCAACAGCCGAGCGTGATCACTGCGCTCGGTGCGATGGGACTGCGCGCGGGTGACCACCATCTCGACCTCGGTGGCCCGTTCTTCGTCGGCTTCTCGCACGTCGTCATCAGCCCGATGCCGGCCGAACATGGGCTCGTGCGTCGCTTGACTGCGGGTGTCGACGAGCAGAATGCCGCGGTGGCGAACCTCGTGCCGTCGATCCGCGCGCTGATGGGCACGCGCACCGACGACGGTATGGACTACAAGACCTTCGGCGAGGTGCAGGAAGTGCGAGCGCTGCTCGGCCACGCGCAGACCTACGAGTTCTTCGGCCGGCTCGAGAACCTGCCGATCCCCGAACCCGATTCGGCCGACACCGAGATCCTGTCGGGCTTCTTGCTGCTCGGCCTGTGGAACGACCACCTCGTCAAGTCGCCGAAGGAGACCGGGCCACCGCTGTTGGTCGAGATGATCGAGTTCGAGGCGCCGTACGTGCCGGTATGGCCGCCGCGTTCGCACACGGACATCTTCTTCGCGTCCGAGAACTGGCCGTGCGGGCCAACTCAGAACGCTCCGAACGTCGGCCGCGACGTCGAGGCCTACACGCGCGAGGTCGTGACGCGCTTCGTCGAACGCGCCTTCCGGCGGCCGCTGCAACCGGGCGAGGTCGAGCGCTACCTCGAGTTCTGGCGTTCGATCCGCAGCGACTACGACGTCTACGAGAACGGCGTGCGCGAAGTGCTCGTCGCCATCCTTTGCTCGCCGAACTTCCTCTACCTTGCCGAACCCGAGGCGGCGAGTGGAGACGATGTTGCGCCGCCCGCAGGGACGCTGTCGCAGCATTCCCTCGCGTCGCGGCTGTCGTTCTTCTTGTGGAACTCACCGCCCGACGAGACCCTTCGCCATCTCGCAGAGGCGGGCAAGCTGAGCCAGCAACTGCTACCACAGGTCGATCGCTTGCTCGACGACCCGCGATGCGAACGCTTCGTGCGCGCGTTTGCCTATGAGTGGCTGCGGCTCGACCGGCACGCCGACATGGCGATCGACGTCGATCGGCATCCCGACTACACGCGCTTCGTCAAGCGGGACATGGCCGAGGAGACCTACCAGTTCGTGCACCGCGTCGTGCACGACGACCTCGACATCGCGAGCCTGATCGACTCCGACTTCGCGATGCTCAACCAGAACCTGGCCGAGTTCTATGGCATCGACGGCGTCGTGGGCGCGCACTTCCGGCCCGTGCCGGTGCGGCCCGAGCAGCACCGCGGCGGCTTGTTGAACCAGGGCGCGTTCTTGGTCGGCCACTCGAACGGCAGCGAGCCGCATCCGATCAAACGAGCTGTCTGGTTCAAGACCAAGATCCTTGGCGATGCGCCGCCGCCGCCTCCCCCGAACGTGCCGATTCTCGACCCCGAGACGCCTGGCTTCGACAAGCTGACGCTCAAACAGCAGATCGAGCTGCACCGCGACCATGCATCGTGCCGCGACTGCCACGCCGGCATCGATCCGTTCGGCGTGCCGTTCGAACGACTCAGTGCCGTCGGTCGGTTCGAAGTGAAGCGAAAGAAGCTCGCTATCGACGCGAGTTCGCGCCTGCCCGATGGCACGGTCGTCGACGGCGTCGAGGGGCTGCAAGCATGGGTCCTCGAGCACAAGCGGGACGCATTCGCACGCTCACTGATCGGGCAGTTGTTTGCGTATGCGCTCGGCCGCGACCTGCACTTCGCCGACCAAAAGGAGGTCGACACGATGCTCTGGCAGGTAAGGTTGGCCGGATACCGCATGCGGTCCGTGATCCGCAGCATCGTCAGCAGTCCCTCATTCACGCAGCGCTGAGCCCATGCGTCGCAAGTCCTGGCACCTCGATCGGCGAACGTTCCTGCGCGGCGCCGGCGTTGCTGCGGCGCTGCCGTGGCTCGAAGCGATGAGCTCGGTTGCGATCGGCACCAACGGCGTGCCGCGCGAACCGATGCGGCGCATGTGCTTCGTCTACTTCCCCAACGGCGCGAGCATGCCCGCCGAGCACGATGCGAAGTGGGGCAAGTGGCGCTGGTTTCCGCACGACGCGGGCTCGGACTACGCGTTCACCGACGTGCTGTCGTGCCTCGAACCATTTCGCAGCAAGCTGTCGCTGCTCGGCGGCCTGAGCCATCCGCTGAGTCGCGAACTACTCGGTCACCTGGCCGGGGACACGTGGTTGACGGCCGGCGACATGCGCGGCGACGTCTACAAGAACCGCGTCTCGGTCGACCAGGTCGCCGCGCAAGAACTCAAACAGTACACGCGCTACCCGTCGCTCGTGCTCTCGACCGACGGCGGCGTCGGCTACAAGTCGCGCGTGTCGACGCTGTCGTTCGATCACAGCGGCCGGCCGATTCCGGCCGAGCACCGGCAGCGGCTCATCTTCGAGCGCTACTTCGCGCCCGATGGTGGTGCTTCGACCGAACAACGGCGCCAGAACTTGCAACGCGGCCAGAAGGTCGTCGACCTCGTGCTCGAGGACAGCAAGCGCCTGCAGCAGCGACTCTCGGCGCCCGACAAGCAGAAGCTCGAGCAGTACCTGGCGTCGCTGAACTCCGTCGAAGAGCAGGTGCGCCGCAACGAGGCGTGGCTCGATCGTCCCATGAAACCGTTCGACGGCAGCCGCATCGATCTCGACGTCGGCGCCGACGTCGATCCCGCGGGTTACCTGCGGGCCATGTACGACCTCATGGTGCTCGGCCTGCAGACCGACCTGACGCGCGTCATGACGTTCATGACGGGGCGCGAGGACGGCATGGGCTTCTCCGACTCGTTCCCGACCCGCGCGCTGGGCATCAAGCGCAGCCACCACACGATCAGCCACGACGAGCACGACGGCCACTGGGACCAGTGGGGGCGCTACGACCAGTGGCTCGCGAAGCAGTTCGCCCACTTCCTGGGGCGGCTCGACGAAGTCGAAGACGAACACGGCAAGCTGCTCGACACCACGATGGTGCTCTACGGCGCCTGCTGTAGCACGACGCACAACGCGCGCAACTACCCGCTGGCGCTGCTCGGCGGCGGCAAGCTCGGTCTGCGGCACGGCAGCTATTGGAAGTACGACGAGAAGACGCCGTTCGCGAACGTGTTCGTCGGCATGCTGAATGCAGCAGGTGTGGCGACCGAGTCGTTTGCCGACAGCACCGGCTCTCTGCCTGACGTGTTTGGCTGATCGTGAGGCGTCGCTAGGCCTCGCCTCGCGGT
>JBDSBS010000906.1:0-2873 GCA_039921435.1 Planctomycetota bacterium
GCCACCAGGGCGTGGCCGCGGCTCGGATCGATGTGCTGGAACACGAGCACCGAGTGGATCAGGTCGAAGCTGCCTTCGACGGCGCTGAGCTCGTCGTCCGAAAGCGCCAGCGTCACGTTGCCGACGCCGCGTTCCTCGCAGTTTCGCCTCGCTTCGTCGAGCATCGCCGGCGATACGTCGACGCCCACCGCTTCCGGAACCTTCTCGGCCAAGCCGAGCAGCACACGTCCGACCCCGCAGCCGAAGTCGAGCACGCGCTGCGGCGAGAACTTGGGATGCAGCTGGCGGTGGCACACCCGGAGAACGTGCGCGGTGTGGGTACGGCCACTCTCGAAGAACTCCGCCAGCACCTCGGGCGTCAGGTTGTGGCGTCGGAAGCGCTCGTTCGTGATGACGCCGAAATAGGGATCGTTCTCACCCCAGCGCTGCCACTCGGCGTCGGTGCGATGGGCGCGGTGCGGCGCGGACTTCATGGGATCGAAAGGGCGTCGTTCGGCGCGTGGGTGGGATCGAACATCCAGTCGTCGCGGTCACGTATCAGGCTGGGATGGCTGAACGGGTCGCACCAGGGCAGCGACGGAGCCCATCGAGCCGCGAACCGCTCTCCGTCGGTGTCTTCGGCGATGCCGCCTCGGCTCAGCCCTTCATGGTGGCGCAACTCGGCGCGCGCCGCCACCGCGCAGAACAGGCCGCGCTCAGCCAGGCGCAGGCAGTAGTCGACGTCGTTGTAAACCAGCGGCAAGGCCTCGTCGAAGCCGCCGATCTGCTCGAAGATGCCGCGCCGGGTCAGCAGGCAGGCGCCGGTCACGGCGGTCTGCGCGCGATCGTGCGTCAGCCAGCGGCGCACGCGCTGCTCCGCTCCCGAGCAATGGCGGAACGTGTGGCGGCACTGGGGACGGTCGCCGCCGTGGATGTACATGCCGGCGTGCTGAACGCTGCCTTCCGGGTAGCGCAGCACCGCGCCGACCGCGCCGAGGTCGCGGCCGTTGCCGAGATCGACCATCGCGCTCAGCCAGCCCGGTTCGTGCGGTTCGACGTCGTCGTTCAGGAACAGCAGCCAAGGTGCGCTCGTCGTGCGGGCGGCAGCGTTGTTCAGCGCCGACCAGTTGAAGGGCGCGTCGCTGTGGATGATGCGCACCGCCCACGCCGCCAGGAAGGCCTCCGCCTCTGCGCGGGAGGTCGCGCCCAGGTTGTTGAGTGCGACGACGATGTCGAGCGCCGGATAGTCGGTGCGTTGGCGCAGGCCGTCGAGGCAGCTCGCCAGCATCGCGCGGTCGGCGAGACGGCTGGGCACGACCACCGTGACCGTAGCGCGCGAAGGGATCTCGGCTGGCCGGGAGGCGGTTGCCGTGGGCAATGCGCCGCGAACGGTGAACAGGACTTCCGGCACGCGCAGTCCGCGGCTGTCCGGCGCCGCGAGCGCGCGCGGCAGCTTCACCTCGCCCCGGCCACGCTCGGCCAGGGCGGTCCAGTCCGCGTCGTCGAGTGCCGTGCGCCGCACCAGCCAGGCGCGCGCCGCGATCTCCGGATGGTCGTGCAGCGACGCGGACCAGCCCGGCTTCAGGACGGGATCGACCGGGCCGGCCGGAGCGGCGTGGTCGTGGTCGGCGTAAAGCAGATCGGCCTGCGTGTCGGCGAGCCAGCAGAGCAGCCGCGCTCCCGCGTCGTCCCGCACGCGGTCGCCGGCATCGAGCAGGCCGACCCAATCGCCCTCGAGCGAGTCGCGAATGCGTTGCCGCGCGGCCTCGTCGACATCGTGCGCCAGGACGACGGCTTTCCAGCGTCCCTCGCCAGCGCGCCGGAGCGCGGCCGCTGTCGCCTCGGCCTCGCCCCGGTCCGCGTCGGCATAGCTGCGCACGATCCAGGTGGCCTGCATGCCGGCGTCGCGAGCATCGGCCGCCGCGACTGGCGCGAACCGGCGGCACCGCTCCTGCCAGGCTCGGTACACGACATCGGGATCGCCCAGGTTCAGCCACCGCAGCCAGCCTTGTCCGGCCGGCGTCTCGTCCTCGACGCGCACCTCGAGCGCATGCTCTCCGGGTTCCAGCCCGGCCAGCGACAGTCGCAGCATGAAACCGCTGCGATCCGCGCCGGGAAGATTGGAGAACGCTGCCGCGACGTCGCTGCGCTGCAGGCCGGTCTGGGCCTCCGTTGCCGCGCCTTCGTCGATGCGGGCGACGACGCGCCGTATCGTGCCGGCCGTCAAGGCCCAGCCGCGAAGCTCCAGCAACTCGCCGAGCAGCGGTTCGCCGTCGTCGAGCGGCGACTCGAGCACGCCGACAAATCCGGGTCTACGCGCCGGGTCGAGCGTCCGCGGACGCGCCGACCATCGACTCGGCGCCGGAGTTCCGGCAGCGTTCTGCGAAGGAAGGTTCCGCGACTCCTGACGGCTTGCGGCAGGAGCGGCGACCGTCTCAGAACGGCCCGTCGACGACATGTTGCTCGCAGTAGTTGGCCAGCAGCTTCTCTCGGTGCCACTCGGCCGCCATCGGCGCGTCGGCATATTCGTTGAAGCAGGGCGCACCCAGTGTCCAGTGAAGGAGCCTGGCGTCCGCGTTGGCGCCGAACTCGTCGGGCAGCCAGTTCCATTCCTTCGGCAGCGCACCGACGAGTTCATCGTCGAGCCAGGTGAAGCGATGCAACTGCGCGCCGGTCGCGCCCATGATGAATTCGGGCGTGACCGAGCGGTTTGCCGGATGTCCGCAGTTCCAGAGAACGACGCTCGACCAGTTCTTGCGCGGATAGTCCGCATTCTTCGAGCCGAGGTACTTGTCGGCTGTCCGGGTCTTGTAGTCGTGCTGGACGCACAGCACGGCCTTCGACTCGTCGCGCAGCGCCCAGAGCTTGGCGATGTCGTCGCGCAGCAGCATGTC
>JBDSBS010000907.1:0-3408 GCA_039921435.1 Planctomycetota bacterium
ATCGACACTTTCGGCGATGCCGCGCTGCGGCTGCGGCAGGCTGGCGATGTAGGCGAAGACCGGCTTGCGCCGACCGCTGCCTTTGCGGGGCTTGCCCTGCCGGTCATGGCTTCCGGCAGCATCGTGGCGACTTTGCCTTGTGCCGCCGTGCGCTTGACCGGTTTCCTGACCGCGGGTTTGGAAGTCTTGTCTGTCTTGCGCGCGGGCATGGTGGTCTCCGAAGTCCCGGTACGGGGTTCGCCGTGCTCCTTCTTCGTCAGCACGAAGTCATGGTTGTCGCCGGTGAGGGCGTCAAACTCGTTGACCGTTCGAGGGCAAGGGGAGCGCTCGCGCGATCCTCGACGCCGCGGGCAAGCCGTGCGCCGACGTCTACGCCGCCGTCGTCACCATGCAGACGAACGCCGTACCCTGGCTGCCGGCCCGTACGGCCAAGGACGGCGCATTTGTTTGCGAAGGGCTCCACCCGCGCGCCGATGCGTTGCTGCTGCGCCGCGACGGTTGCGCCACCGCGGTCTACGTACTGCCCGCCGCCGTAGCGGGTCAGATCGACATCGGCACGTTGGCCCTGGTTGCACCCCAAGTCGTGCAAGGCATCGTGCGCGACCGCGACGACAAGCCCATTACCAACACCCTCGTCGTCTTGGGCGGCACCAACGGCGACCGCGAACGATGGGCGCCGACGCCACCCAACTGGTCGCTGCTCGCCCACTACCTGGGCCAGCGTCTGGCGCGCACCGATGCAGCCGGGCTCTTCGCCTTCGGCGACGTCGCGCCCGGTTCGTATGCGCTAGCGCTCGGCGACTCCATGGACGCCGTGCCGAGCAGCGTCGCGGTCGAGGTGAAGGCTGGTGTCGACGTGCCGCCAGCCATCCTCATCCAATAGAAGCCACCGCACCGGTTTCGCCGCAGGTGTCGAGCAGCCGGCGTGAGCCGCGGCGATCCATCGTTGCCGTTCAGTAGCCCGAAGCCTTGCCGCTGTGCCGCCGATCCGCCACACCGAGGTAGTGGTTTGGCTCTCGCACCAAGATCACATGCACGTCGCCCTGGGGCCGCGGCCCAGAGCGCACCACGGTGTGCCCCATCGCGGCCAACGCCGCCATGGTCTCGGGATACAGTTCAGGCGCCTCGAACGTGATCTGGTCCGGCAGCCATTGGTGCGACATGCGCGGTGCGGCCACGGCGTCTTGCAGCGTCATACCGAACTGAAACACGTTCTGCATGATCATCAGGATCGTGTGCGGGATGCCTTTGCTGCCCGGACTGCCGACCACCATGACCACACGCCCGTCCTTGGCGACGATCGTCGGCGTCATCGAACTGACCGGTCGCTTGTGCGGCGCGATGAGGTTGGGCGCCGTTCCGATGTTGCCCTCGTGATCCGTCGTGCCCGGAAACAGATTGAAGGCGCGCATGTCGTTGTTGAGCAGGAAGCCCATGCCCTGCACGACGATTCGCGAGCCCCAGAGCCGCTCCAAGGTGTAGGTGTTGGCGACCGCCATACCGCGCCGGTCGATGACCGAGAAGTGCGTCGTGTCCTCGCCGTCGGAGGTCAACGTCAGGTCGGGGGCCAACGCCCCGCTGCGGGTCGCGTGTGTGTCATCGATCGTCGCGGCTAGCTCCTTGCCGTGCGCTTCGCTGATGAGGTGCGGCGGCATCGGCGCAAAAGCGGGGTCGCCCATGTAGCGGGCCCGGTCGAGATTGGCGCGCCGCATCGCCTCGGCCATGCGGTGCATGGTGCGCGCGGCCCATCGACCGTCGGCCTTCAGGTCGAAGCCCGACAGCATGTGGATCTCCTCGAGCAACACGACGCCACCGCCGCTCGGCGGCGGTGGCACATAGACGTCGTAGAGACCGAGGTAGCGACCCTTCAGCGGCTCGCGCGCGATCGCCGCGTAACTCGCCAGGTCCCTGGCCGTGATCAAACCGCCGCCGCGCTGCATCTCGGCCGTGATCGCAGCGGCGATCGGACCTTCGTAGAACGCGTCGGGCCCGAGCTCGGCGAGCAACCGCAGCGTGCGCGCCAGATCCGGCTGAACGAGCCGATCGCCGGCCACCCAAGCGCCGCCGCCGGGCTTGCCGAAGACGCGCTGCAACTCGGCGAACTCGCGCGCGTCGGCGAGGATCTCGTTGAGCGCCTTCGCGACGTAGGCATCGACCGTGCAGCCATCGCGCGCCAACGCCACCGCGGGGGCACACAGCTGCGCCCACGGCAACGTGCCGAAGCGTCGATGCGCGAGTGCGAGGCCGCGCACCGTGCCAGGCACGGCAACCGCCCGCCGCGTGTGCTGCGATTCCTCCTTCGTGTACATCGTCGGCCACGCTGCCGCGGGCGACCGCTCGCGGTAGTCGAACACCACCGGGTCGCCATCGCCCACCGCCGGATGCACTGTCATGAAACCGCCGCCGCCGAGCCCGCTCGACAGCGGATAGGCCACCGTGAGCGCCAGCGCCGTGGCGACCGCGGCGTCCACCGCATTGCCGCCCTGCTCGAGAATGGCCAGGCCCGTGTCCGACGCGGCGGCCGAGACCGAGACCACGACGCCGTTGCCACACTCGACGAAGTTGGCAGAGTGCTGCACGAGCGGCTGGCTTCTGGTCGCTGCGACGCCGCCAGGCCCAGCGCAGCCCGTATTGGCACCACACAGCAGCGAGAACACACCGGCGAGCGCCAGCGAACGGGACGAGACGTGCAGGTTCCGCTTCATCATGTGACCGCCCATTGCATCAGGTTCTCGGACTGCGCGACAAAGGTCCCTGCCATCTACTCAACTTCCAACGCATCGCCTCGGCTGGCCGACGGCGGTGGTGCCTCGGCGACGACCGCGCTGGAACGACCGATCAAGGCCGCCACGATGTAGAGCACCGACGACGTGCACAAGAACACCGCGACGACCACGGGCCAGTACCACGGCGAGCGCCCCATGTCACCGATCCACGCGTACGCCGCCAGCGCGAACACCGCTCCCAGCATGCGTCCAAACCCATCGACGAGGTGCAGCAGCCCCATGCAGGTCGCCATGCCCGAACTGCTGCTGTGCTTCTTCGCCGTCTCGTCGAAGCAGGGTGTCATGACAACCTCGCCGCAGATGAACACCGCGATCGCAACTGGCAAAAGCAACGCGTTGCCGGCCCACACGAGCAAGAGAAGGCCCGTGCAGAACAGCAACACGGACACCAACGCCCACGACTCCCACTTGAACCCGCGCTTGTAGACCCACGACGACACGACTACGGCGAGGAAGTGCGCGCCGAGCACCGTCGTGCAGACGCTCGTGAGGTAGACGACCCAGACCATGTCGCTCGAACCGTATTGGTCGATGACGTACTTCGGGATGATCGTGCCCCAACAGCCGTACGGCAGTACGACAGCGAAACGACGCATGCTGTCGGCGACGAACCCTCGGTTCT
>JBDSBS010000908.1:0-7215 GCA_039921435.1 Planctomycetota bacterium
GAGTTCTCGTGTGCACAAGCCGTTCGTGCCGGTCGACTGCGCATCGATTCCGGCCGATCTGCTCGAGAGCGAGTTGTTCGGGCACGTCAAGGGTGCGTTCACGGGTGCTGCTGGCAACAAGCTCGGCTTGTTCCAGGTGGCGGACGGCGGCACGTTGTTCTTCGACGAACTCGGCGAGCTGCCGCTCTCGTTCCAGCCCAAGCTGCTGCGCGCCATCCAGGAACGCTCGGTGCGTCCGGTTGGCAGCAGCGAGCAGCAGGCCATCGACGTGCGCATCGTCGCCGCGACCAACCGCGATCTGCAGCGCGAGGTCGACGAAGGGCGGTTTCGCGCCGATCTGTTCTACCGTCTCGACGTCGTGCGCATCGCCGTGCCGCCGCTGCGCGATCGGCGCGAAGACATCGACGTGCTCGTCGCGCACTTCGTGCAGCGCCTTGGCGCGGCAGCCGGCATCGTGCGCGTATCGAGCGAGGTCGCCGAGGTGCTGCGCGGTCACCTCTGGCCCGGCAACGTGCGGCAGCTGCGCAACGCGATCGAGCGGGCGTGTGCGCTGGGTCACGCACCTGAGCTGCAGCTCGCCGATCTGCCGCCCGACTTGCTGGAAGAGGAATCCGTGTCGCCGATCGGCGACGGCGATCCGGCAGGCGGCACG
The DNA here is from genome assembly GCA_039921435.1 of Planctomycetota bacterium. GTDB lineage: Bacteria > Planctomycetota > UBA1135 > UBA1135 > UBA2386 > DASVAL01. The sequence goes on from JBDSBS010000908.1 coordinate 653, forward strand.
TTCCAGGAGATGAAGACGCGCCGCATCGCGGCCATGGAGAAGAGCTACCTCGAAGGTTTGCTGAGGAAGCACAAGGGCAACGTCACGCACTGCAGCGACGAGGCTGGCATGGCTCGTTCGGCGTTCCAGAAGCTCATGCAGAAGTACGGGATCCGCAGCAGTGAGTACCGCGGCTGAGATCGCCCTCGGCAACTTGGCCCCGAGCATCGACCGTTGCTACGAGGTCGGCTACTCTCTCGCCGTGGACCCGCGCGTCGAACAGGCTCTGCGCACATGTTTGGGCAATGTGCCCTCTTGCCACTTCGTCGCGGTGTTCGGTTCGCAGGCGACGGGGACCGCAGGCACCGACAGTGACATCGATCTTGCGTGGTTGCCCACCGATCCGGACCTGGCGTTGGCGGAGGAGCTGGCGTTGCAGGCGGAGCTCACGCGCGTCGTCGGCGGGGACGTGGACCTCGTGCGCGTCGATCGAGCGTCGACGTTGTTGCGGATGGAAGTTGCGCGACATGGCACGCTCGTCGTTGGCTCGGCAGCTGCCTTCGCCCGCTTCCGCGCGGAAGCGATCGCCGAGTACCTGGACTATGAACCCGCGCTGCACGAAGCCTCCGAACGATTCCGGCGTCGCTTGGCTGCCGGCGCCAGCCCACCGCGATCATGACCGACCGGGTCATCGTGATGCGCAAGCTGTCCGCGCTGGCGGAGCACACCGCCCGCCTTCGTCGTCGAAGGCCCGCGGCAGTGGAAGCCTTGCGAGACGACGTCGACCTGCAGGATGCGTTGGCGATGAGCCTCGTCGTATGCGTGCAATCGGCGCTCGACATCGCGCTCCACATCGCCTCGGACGAGGGCTTTGGCATTCCAGCCACCTACTCCGGTGCCTTCCAAATGCTCGCCGATCGTGGCGTCTTGGCCACGGCGACGAGCCGACAGCTGGGGGCGATGGCCGCGCTGCGCCACCGAATTGCCCACGGCTACGCGAGTGTCGACTTCGCGCGTATCTGGCAGGAACTGCCCGACGGAATCGCGGCCTTCGACACGTTCGCTCGCGAGATTGCCGTGCACCTGGGCGGTGACAGCGGTTGAGCCGGCGTCGCCTGCGCCTACATGTTCCGGCGCGGCACTTCGATGCGCACCGTGGTCGGCCGCCCCCCTTGCGCCTCGAACGGAATTCCCTCGCCGTCGTACCGCGGTTGGACAAAGGTCTCACTGGTATCGACGCGCAACGGCGAAACGTGCTCGGGCAACGCCTGCCTGGTCACGATGAACTTGCCTTCGCCGGCTGGCACGTAGATGACCTGGGTCGTGAGTCGATCGCGCAGATCGACGCCCGTCAGAATGTAGTCGTCGATCGAGGACTCGAAGAACCCGTGTCCGGCTCGCGCCTTGCGATGCAGCAGATACAGCGCGGGGCCACGTTCGTCGGCGGCGACCGGCACCAACTCGAGGCGCACCTCGGCGATATCGAGCACCAGCAGCGGCACCTTGACGATGCTGTCGGCATCGGCATGCAGGGCCTCGGCAGTTTCCGCGAGCACGATGCCCGTCATAGTGTCCACGACGCGCAGCCGGTGCTTGCCAGGCACGGCTGGCAACTCGAACGAACCATCGCCGCGCACGACGGCCGTGTTCGACCAGGCCCGGTAATCCCCGACGAAGTTCGTCTGTAGCGGGTTGGCGACGAGCTCCTGCCGGTGCTGCACGAGCAAACGTTCGAACGGCGGTTCAGCGCCGCGGCGCTCGATGCGGCCGCGCAGCAGTGCTGGCCCGCAGAGGCTGGCGTCGAGGCGGAGGTCGCTGACACCGTCGTCGCCGATGCGCGTGGTCGAGAGCGGGATGCGCAACCATTCGCCGCGTTGCACGGGGCGAGGGATCAGCAGCGTCGGCGTCTGTGTGCCGGTCTGCACGCCCGCGAGGGAGAACGAGCCGTCGGCGGCAAGTGAACCAAGTGCTTGGGGCGGCAGCTCCTGGTCGCCAAACTGCAGACCAGCCTTGGTAGGGGGCACGAAGCCGAGCTGCCAGCCTGCGTGCACAGCTTCGGCGTGGCCCGCAACGACGACGTGCAGGGGAACCACGAGTTCGATCGCGCTCGGCTCGCCGGTGGCAGGCACGTCGATGCGCTTCGCCCGACGCTCGGGCGCGTAGGCGCGCGAGGCGAAGACGTCGTAGGGGCCGGGCGCCAGCCCGTCGATCACGAAGCTGCCATCGGCGTTCGTCGGTATCGCGTCGAACGGGGCCCAAGGTGGCATCTCCCAGTTGTGCTTTGCCACCGGGTCGGCCCAGACCTTTGCACGCGCGACCGGTGCGCCTGCCGCGTCCACCACCTTGCCGAGCAATCGTCGCGCGCGCGAGGTTGGCACGAGCACCTCGGTTGCACCATCGGCTGCCGGAGTCCACTCGACCGACACCTTGGCCGGCGCACGACCCGGGGCCTTTACGAACACCACACCCTTGTTCTGTTCGTCCGTCGAAGGCGCGAGCACGCAGGCGACGCCGGCGCGATCGTCACGGCCAACGTGAGCCAACTGCTGCCGCAGATACTGTTCGGGCACGTTGCTCTCACCGAACCATACGACCACGGCGCGGAAGCCTTGCAGCGGTGCATCTTCGTCGCCGGTCACGCGAACGCGCAACATCGGCAACCGCTCGAGCGGGCGCAAGCGCAGCTGCAGGTCCGCGGTCGGCGCCTGCAACACTTCGCTGTGAGCGAACGCCGTGATCGGCTGGCCCTGGCGCGCGACGACTCGGCAGAAGGTTGCGTGTCGCCACGTGATGTCGAAGCGGCCGTCGGCGCCACTGCGCGCGCATTGTGGGTCGTCGCGGTTCTCGTAACAGATCTCGAGGTCGGCGATGGTGGGCTTGCCCTCGGCGTCGAGAACGGTGCCGGCGAGCCTGCCCGCCGGTTCGAGTGTCAGCTCGAGCGGCGTGCCGAGCTGCACGGGTGTGAGCGAGACGCTGCGAAATCCGTCGGCGTCGCACAGGAGCCGCAGGCTGTGCTCGGGCACGGAACGCAGCGTGAAGATGCCCCGCTCGTCGCTGCGCGCGCGCTCCAACGTGGACCATGGGCTGGCCCACGGCGAGCGCTGGATGTCGATCGCCGACACTTCGGCGCCGGCGATCGGCTGCCCCGCTTGATCGCGTACACGGCCGTGCAGAACATGACCGCGGGCCAAGACGAGGGCGGGCTGCGGCAGAGCCCAGTCGTGGCTGAATCGCGCGGTGACGCTGCCGAGACCCTTGGCGGCGACGTGCATCTGCCACCAACTGCCAGAGGCGGTGGTAGGGGCCGCGGTGCATCGGCCCGCGGCATCCGTGGTAGCAAGTGGCATGAGAGCCCCGCCGGGCGCGACTTGGCTGACGATCGCGCCTTCTACCGGCGTGCCGTTCTCGTCGAGCACCGTGATACCTGACAGGGTCTGCGCGGGTAGCCAGGCCCATGTGGTTGCCGCGATCAGGATCGCGAGTTTGCACAGCCACCCCGACCCTGGTCCTGGTTGCATCGCCCCATTGTGGCAGCGTCGCACGTCATGCGACAGGTGCGCGAGGTGGGAATAGTCTGCGCGTGGGCCCGTCGCACGGCTCCGCACGGACGTGACGCGGCGCTGTTTCGGCATGCTTGTGCTGTGCACTTGGTTCGGAGCGCAGGCCGAACGGCTCACGTCCGCCATCGAGTGACTTGTCGAGCGATCGCCGCGCTCAAAGGTCGAACGTCTCGCGCGCCTGCTGCAGCGGCACGAACACGCCCCCGCGCTGTTTGGCGAGCCGGTAGTCCGCAAGCTGCTCGACTGGTGTGAAGCCATCGGCAACACGAGGGTGAGCAGGCGCATGGCGAGAGTGTCCCGCGGAGCCGATTGGCTGGGAAGTGCCGGCGGCTCGATGGGCTCGATGGTTCGATCTACTCGACGCCGCAGGCCAGCGACACGAGTGCCGCTGCAGGCACTCGCGCGTTCGCTCAACGCGCCTTGCGCACCGGGCGACTCTCTCCGAGTAGAACGGTCGGTCGCGTGTCTGCGGTCGGTCGTTCGCCGAGATGACGTCCTGCCCCCGCGCGAATGTGAGCGACGGCTTCGGCGACGTCGTCGGTCAGCAGCAACCGGTCGAGATCCGTAGCGGCGATCGTGCCGTTCTTGACCATCGTGTCGCGCAGGAAGCCGAGCAGCGGCTGCCAGAACTCCTTGCCCATGAGCACGAGCGGAAAGTCTTCGATCTTCTTGGTCTGGATCAGCGTCGCCGCCTCGAACAGCTCGTCCATCGTGCCAAACCCGCCCGGCATCACCACGAAGGCGTAGCTGTACTTCACGAGCATGACCTTGCGCACGAAGAAGTAGCGGAACTCGACGAAGCGATCGAGGTACGGGTTGTGTTGCTGTTCGTGCGGCAGCGTGATGTTGCAGCCGACGCTGAGGCCACCGGCGTCGCGCGCGCCACGGTTGGCTGCTTCCATGATGCCGGGGCCGCCGCCGGTCATGATCGTGAAGCCTGTGCGCGACAGTTCGGCGCTGACTTCGCGCGCCATCTTGTACCAGCGGTTGTCTTCGCCGAAGCGCGCCGAGCCGAAGACGGTCACACACGGCGGCATGAAGTGCAGCGCGCGGAAGCCCTTGATGAACTCGCCGAAGATGCGCACCGCGCGCGTGAACTCGGCGAAGCGGCTGCGCGGCCCGTCGAGGAAACGCCGCTCGGCGGGGTCGCGTGAGACCTTGCCCCATTCGGAGCGTTTGTGGCCTGAGGGGGGTGCTTTGGGCGCGGGTTCGTCGGCGTGCGGACCGGTCACTTCGGCTTCTTCGCGTTCGACTTGCCGGCAAACAACAGGATCGCGCCCAGCAGCACGCAGCCACCGCGGATGCCCCAGGCAGTGTTCTCGCCCCAGTTGTCGATCCAGCGAAGCAGCCGCATCTCCATGTTCATGAAGTGAACGACAGCCGAGCCGATGCCGAGAACGAGAAGCAGGAAGCCGAGGAAACGCATGGGCGGGGACCATAACGATGGCGCGCGGCTACTGAAAGCTCAGTACGAGCCCGAGCACGATTGCGGTGCCGCCAGTGATCAAGAACACGCGGTTGAGGAACGACTGCAGCATGGAGGTCGGATGGCGCGTGGTCGTCAGGGGAGTTGATTGGCTCTTTGCGGGGCTTGGCCGCATCACGTGTGCGCGTCGTGTTCCAGTCGGGCGCTGGTTTTGGTGCAGACTGCCGGGAAGTCTAGGGTGTTGCTCAGCACAGTCACTTGGGTCGACATGCCATGTGGCCGTATCATGCCGCCTCCGCCATGGCTGCCGCCGAAGACGAACTGCTGACCGCGCTCGAGTTGCATTCCGTAGCCCGCCTGCGCGCCGTGCTCGATGCGGGGTTCGATGCGAACGCGCCCGTACGCGGCAAGCCGCCCATCGACTGGCTCGTCGAGATGTACACGCGCTCGGATCGCTTCCCCGAGTGCGTCGCTCTACTGCTCGCCCGCGGCGCCAAACTCGCCGACCCGCGAGTGACCGCCGTGTTGCTCGACGATGCAACAGCCGTGGCCGCGGCAGTTCGCGCCGACACTTCGCTGCTGCACCATCGCACGACGCTCGTCTCGGCCTTCACGCCGCTCACAGGCGCGACGTTGCTGCACGTGGCGGCCGAGTTTGGTCACGTTCGCTGTGCCGAGCAACTGCTGCAACTCGGCGCCGATGTGAATGCGCGCGCCGCTATCGACGAGCATGGACTTGGCGGCCACACGGCACTGTTCCACACGGTCAACTCGAACGCCAACCGTTCGGCACCCGTGATGCGCCTGCTGCTCGATGCCGGCGCCGAGCCAGACGTGCCGGTGCGCGGTCTGTGCTGGGGCAAAGGCTTCGACTGGGAGACGACGTTGTTCGACGTCACGCCGATCTCGTACGCGCAGTGTGGTCTGTTGCCGCAGATGCATCGCGACGAACGGCAGGTCTATGAGAACGTGCGGCTGTTGTTGGCGGCAGCCGGCCGCGCGCTGCCGCCGCTCGGCAACGTGCCAAATCGCTACCTGCAACCGAAGCCCAAGTAGCCGCGGCTGCTTCGCTCCGCGCACCTCGCACCTCGTGCGATCATGCCAGCGTGCGCTCGACGACCTCGCGCGCGTTCTTCGACAGGTGCTGCGACCCGGCCAGTTCGCCGAGCACACGCTGGGCATGCCCTTGGCGCCCCGCGTCGAAACGGCGCCAGCTCTCGAACGGCAGCAGCAGCTTGGACGCGAGCGCTGGGTTCTGTGCGTCGGCGGCGGTTGCCACCTCCGCCAAGAACTCGTAGCCGCTGCCGTCGGCAGCGTGGAAGGTGCGTGGGTTGCGCAGCGCGAACGTCGAGGCCAGCGCGCGCACGCGGTTGGGATTGCGCAACTCGAAGTCCTGGTGGTGCCGCAGCGCGATCGCGCGCGCCAGCGCGTCGTCGCGCTGGGCGGCAGCTTGCGCTGCGAACCACTTGTCCAGCACGAGCGGGCGTTCGCGGAAGCGAGTGTAGAACGTCGCCAACGCCCGGTCGAAGGCACCGCCACCACAATCGCCGAGCGCCCCCAGGGCCGTCGTGGACTCGGTCATCGTCGTCGCTTCTTGG
>JBDSBS010000909.1:0-8391 GCA_039921435.1 Planctomycetota bacterium
CAGAGCCTGCTGCACGGGATCGGCGGCGCAATCGATGTCCCTTGCCTTCTTGGCCAGCTGCACGTTGCCCTTCGTCGCGAACTCCAGCACGGCAAACGCGCGCAACAACAACGGCAAGCCGCCCGCCGAATGGAAGTTGCTCGGCGCATCTAGCGAGCGCTTTTGCTGCATGAGTTCGGCGATCTTCGTCCACACGATCAGCTCGCTGGCCTGGCCATTCTCTCGGGCACGTTCTTGGAATGCCGATTCCGCGGCGGCCTTGCGGGCCATGAAGGCCACATCGTTCAAGGCGCCGTGCTCGCCGCGGTAGAGCTTCTGCCCGTTCTCGAGGCTCAGGATCGAAGTGCGCAGGCGCTTCTCCATCTCGGCGCTTTTGGCCGCGAACCCGCGCAGCACCCCGATGCGCGCATCGATCAGCTGCCGAAGGCGCGGATACCGCACGTCGCGCTGGAACTCGATCTGCGTCTGCGTCAGCAGACGCTGCGTGCCGCCCGGATTGCCCGTCAAGAAGACAAGCTCGCCTTCGGTTGGACCATCACCCCACGGGAAGTGGAACGTCGTCGTGTCGGCGGGCTTGCCGTCGACATAGGCGCGGCAGAACGAGAAGTCGATCGCGTAGCGCGGATAGACGAAGTTGTCAGGATCGCCGCCGAAGTGCGAAGTCTGCAGGTGCGGCGCCATGACCAGGCGCACGTCGTCGAAGACCCGGTACTGATAGAGCTGCCACAGGCCGCCCTGGAACAGCTTCACGAGCTGCGGCTCAAGCGACGGCATCGTCGCGCGTGCATCGGCCAACAAGCGCTCGCGGTTGGCTTCGCGCACCTTCTCGGCCTCGGCCGGTTTCATCGCGTCGTCGAGGCCCGCCGTCACGGCAGCGGTCACGTCGGTCATGCGCACGAGCTGCTGCACGGTGAGACCTTCGAGCTTGACCTCAGAGGCAAGCTCGTTGGCGACAAACCCATCGCGCACCCAGTCCTGATCGCCCTGTGCCTTGGCGACGGCATCGCGCACGCAATGATGGTTGGTGAGAATGAGGCCCTGCGGCGACACGAACGACGCCGAGCAGCCGCGGCCGAAGCGCAGCGACGCGAGGCGCAGGTTGTTCCACCACTGCTCCCCCGCTTCGAAGCCGTACTCGCGCTTCAAGTAGGCGAGCGGCGCCTTCTCGAACGTCCACATCTTGCCGAGGCCGAGTTCGTCCTGAGCCCCGACGGGCGCTCCGGTGGCCAACGCGAGCAGACCGCAGGCGCTCGCAATCAGGAAACGGCGAACCGTGTGCATGGTGGTTCCTTCGTGCATCGTCGACTCCTTCACTTCTTGGCTGTCACTTCTTGGCTGTCTGGTGCCACTTCGCCAGCAACTCCATCTCGCGCTCGGGCCGCAGGCCCGTGTTGGCAAACGGCTGGTCGCCGCGCTCGGTCTTCGCCCAATGCAGCGTGTCGCGCACCGTGTCGGCTATGGGGCGGAGTATCAGGCCCTTGGCGATCGCGCGCTCGTTGGCGATCGCACTGCGACCTTCGCGCGGGATCCACAACGGCATTTCCATCCACGGGCGAACCTGGTTGGCGGCCAGGAACTCTTCGCTGGCAAAGGTCAGCGTCACCGGCTTGGTGGTCGCGCACTTGCACGCCGCGAGCAGCTCGGCCATCGACACCGGCCCGGCAAAACCCGCGACGTTGTAGACACCGAAGACATCTTGCTCGAGGCAGTGCAGCATCCAGTCGGCGAGGTCGCGCACGTCGACGAACTGCACCTGGCCATCGGGGTCACCGGGTGCCAGCACCTCGCCGCCGCGGTCGATGCGCACGGGCCACCACGTGAAGCGGTCGGTCTTGTCACCAGGTCCGACGATGAGCCCGGGCCTGATTCTCGACACGCGACCCGGCATCGCCGCCTCGGCCGCCGCTTCGCAGCGCGCCTTGAGCGGGCCGTAGAACGGCATCGCCTGGCGGATGGTATTGACCTCGCTGATCTTGTCGTTCGCGACCTCGCCCACCTCGGTGTCTTCGCCGACCGCTTCGGGCCGCTGGCCAAAGCCCTCGTAGACCGAGACCGAGCTGATGAACTGGTAGTGCCTGGCCTTTTCCGCGAAGAGCCTGGCGGTCGCTTCGACATGGGCCGGCACATAGCCCGAAGTGTCGACGACGACGTCGAACTGGCGCCCCTTCAACGACTCGAGGTCGCCCTTCTCGCGATCGCCGCGCAGTTGCTCGAGGTCCTCGAACAGACCCGGGTTGGTCTTGCCGCGGTTGAAGAGGGTCACCGTGTGGCCCTTCGCCATGGCCGCCCGCACGAACGGCGGGCCGAGGAACACCGTGCCGCCGAGCACGAGAATCTGCATCGGCTTGGCTGGCGGGCGTGCGGTCAGACGGGTTGCTGCGAGCGGGGTCGCAATGCCCGCAGCTGCCATGGACGAGAGGAACGAACGGCGCGAGAGAGACGAAGGCATTGCTCTTCGCATGCTACGGTTGGGTGCAGACCAACGTTGGCGCCAAGTCGCGGATGTCGCGGGGAGGCTTGCGCAGTGCTCCACGCGACTGCGCAGGTTATTGCAAACTGCCCGACCCCGCTCGCTGACCGCGTCTCGACGCATGGCACCAGGCCATTGGATTCCGCACACCCATGCGGCAGCATGCGGGCGTGAGCGATCGCGAATACGTACTCGGCACCGGCAGCGACGAACTGACGCGGCTCGGCTTGCAGAACAGGCTGTGGTCCGATGCGGCGTTGGCGGCCTGGAAGCGCGCCGGCATCGCGCCGGGCCAGCGCGTGCTCGACGTCGGTTGCGGCCCCGGCTACGCGTCCTTCGACCTGGCCCAGATCGTCACCTCGAGCGGAGCCGTGGTCGGCATCGACGAATCCGCGGCCTTCGTCGCCCATGCCCGCGAACAAGCGAAGGGGCGCATGCAGCCGCAGCTGACCGCGGTGCAAGGCGACGTACAGTGCTTCGACGCCGCGCAGGTCGGCGCCAAACCGTTCGATCTCGCCTATGCACGCTGGGTGCTCTGCTTCGTGCGCGATCCTGCCGCTGTGGTACGCAACGTCGCGGCCCGTCTGCGCCCGGGCGGCCACTTCGTCGTGCACGACTACTTCAACTACGGCTCGATGACCATGGCGCCCCGGCGCCGGAGCCACGACCTGGCCGTCGCTGCCACGATGGCCGCCTGGCGCGACAACGGCGGCGACCCCGATGTGGTCGGCCGGCTGCCGGGCCTGATGGCCGAGCACGGGCTGCAGATCGTGCACCTCGACGTGCACCAGCGCATCGCCCGCGGGACCGACAGCATGTTCGCCTGGCCCGACACGTGGTGGCGGACCTTTGCGCCAAAACTCGTCGCCATGGGGCGGCTGGAGCAGGCGGACTGCGACGAGTTGCTGGCGGACCTGACCGTCGTGCGGCGCAGCGGAACCGATTTCGTGCAGTGCCCCCCGGTCTACGAACTGATCGGTCAGAAACAGTGACCATCGTCTCGAAGACGAGTGGTACCAAAGCGGGACGGCATGAGGAACGGGATGACGGGACAGCGACCCTTTGCTGGGGTATGCTCGGCCACGCCTTCCCCTCGATCTTCCACCACCAGGACCGCATGTCCATGCGTACGAATCTCCTTCTCTCCATCGCCTCCCTAGCCGCGCTCCAGCCCCTGGTCGCACAATCCAACAAGGTCACCGGCCTCGACGGCAACCTTTGGGACATCAGCTCACCAACGGTGTGGGGCCGGCGCGGGCCAGCCTACCCAGGCGGCGAAATCGGCTTCTCGGCCCGCAACGACATGTGCAATCCGGGCACGGTGACGATCCCGTGGTTTGCTGCCATGCAGCCGAACCACCCGAAGTTCGGCTTCATCGTCGCGCGCGAATCGGGCGGCCAGTTTGTGCAGGTCTCGAACTACTCGTTCATCAAGCACGCGTTCACGTCGACCAACAGCACCAGCGGCCCGTGCTTGCCGTGCGCGAATCCTGGCACCGGCACCGTGATGGGCATCGGCTGCACCGATGCCTACTCGGCCGGCAACAACGGCGACCGCACGTGGCTCGGTCCGGCCACCGAGCTCGATCCGTGGCTCGGCGTCTGGAACCCGGTCGGCAGCTACTTCGACATCGGTGATCCGGCACAGTCCGGCTACCCATTTCCTGCCGACGGCATTCGCAGTCTGTCCACGACTGGTTTCGACACGGTCAAGAACCGCGTCATCGTCCAGGAGAGCGACCTCGGCGTCGCAGGTGCTAGCTACTACTACCAGATCCACCTGATCCACCAGGGTGAAGAGCTCACCAAGCGCGGCAACAACCTGCGCTCGCGCGGCGCGACGTTCAGCTGGAACGGCTCGAGCTGGGCGACTGCCAGCGTCGGCAGCTCGGTGGCCGGGTCGGTCCTGACGCGCTGGACGGGCGCGACCTACAACGCCAACTCCAATGGCACGGACGACGGCCAGTTCGGCGTCGCCGTCAAGGTCACGGGCCCGACCAACGGGTTCTACCACTACGAGTTCGTGGTTCAGAACATCGACAACAACCGCGGCGGCGCCTCGTTCCGCCTGCCCATCTGCGCCGGCGGCCGCGTGCAGAACCTCGGCTTCCGCGACATCGACGCAAACCCGCTCAATGACTGGACCACCTCGGTCACCAGCACGGAGATCGCCTTCCTCGCGACTGCCGGCAACTCCCAGCGCTGGAACATGCTGTTCAACTTCTGGTTCGACAGCGACGTCGCACCGGCCTCGGGCAATGCCTCGATCGACGAAGCAATCCCCGGCCCAGGTGCCTTGACCGTCACCGTCCCGACCCAGGTGCCAGGCCTGCAGCCGTCGGTCCACCTCGGCGCCGGCTGTGGTACACCCTCGATGGAGATCTTCCCGAACTGCGTGCCGTCGGCTGGCAACGCCGCGTTCGCAGTCCAGGCTTCGAGCGCGCCCGCGACGCCGTTCCTGCTGTTCTTCAGCGATCTGCCGGCCTCGACCGCACTGGGCTCGGGCTGCACGCTGTTCTTGGACCAGGGTCCAATGGCCATCGTCGGGTTCTATGTGACTGACGGTGCCGGTTCCGCGACGATCCCGATGCCGGTTTCGCCGACGCAGACGCCGGTGAACCTGTACTTGCAGGCCGCCACGTTCGTGCCCAGCCCACCGCTGTTCGGGCTGGTCGGTCTCAGCAACGGCCTCAAGGTCCGCTTCGCGAGCCTCGGCTGCAACTGAGCGACTGCGAGCATTGCTGCTCCCCTTCCGGGCCTGATGCGCCGCTTGGCGCAGCAGGCCCGTGAGCTTTCATCGATGCGCATCGACGCAGAAGCAGCGCCCATGCCGCGGTTGCCAGCATGTCGCGCTTCGCGCAGCAAGGTGGTACGCCCGAGAGGACTTGAACCTCTAACCCTCAGATTCGAAGTCTGATGCTCTATCCAATTGAGCTACGGGCGCCGGTTCGGCGAGAGAATAGCGCGCATCGAGCAGGACTCCAGCGACGAGCTGCCGTGTCAGCAGGGTCGCCGCGGGGTTCGCGCGATCGTCTTGGCCCAAGCGACTTTGGCGATGCGACCGACGTGCTCGGCGAGCTGACATCATCGTGCGTTGACCCGAGCTCGCCTTGCGTGCGAGCAAGGCCGGTAGGATGCGCACTGATGAGCAACCTCTACTTCGAGCTGACCAGGGAGTTCAACCAGGCTGGCACGGTGGCGGTGCTCAGTTCAGGCCAAGCCGTGGTCTGGTACCGCCTCGCCATCATGAGCAAGGACGGCGACTGGATCGTGCGCGAAGACCGTGCGGCCTGCTCGCAAATTCGCAAAGTGCTCGCCGAGCACGGCGCCTTCTATCGAGCCGGCGCACCGCTCGAAGTCGAGTGGTTGGCAGGTGGCTGGTCGAGCCACTTCGAGTTCACCGAGTCGCGCGGGTTGCGCATCCGCTGCGACTTCGTTTCCCGCCCACCGCGCGTTGCGCCAACCGCTGTCGAGGCGTTGTTTGCGCAGAGCTGGGCGGATGTGCAGTTGCCGGTCGTGGATCTGACGTCGCTGATCGTCACCAAGCGAACGCAGAGAGCCAAGGACTACCCGATCATCGGCGCCTTGGCCCGCCTGCTACCTCCGGCTGACGAACTGCGCTTCACGACCGATCCGGACCGCATCCTCGAGCTGGCCGCCACACACGGCGTGGACAACGATCGGCCCGCAGTGTGCCTTGCCGTGCAGAACCGAAACCGCGACGAGGTCGTCGTGGCCTTGGCGCGCGAGGCAGATCAGCAGCAACTGCTCGATCGCGCCCGCCTCCAGCGGTACGAACGCACCGGTGCCGACTACTTGCGGGAGTTCCTGCGTTCGGATCTAGGCAGCATCCCCCTGACCGAAGCCCATCCCCGCGTCGTTGCGCTCGCAGATAGACTGTTGCCGCGAACCTTGACCTGACCGAACTACACGGCGCCGGATCCGCAAGAACCGCTCGAATCGACATGGAACTACTCTCCGAAGACGACCTGAACCTGAGGGGCATGACACTCGCCGAACTGGATGCCGCGTGGGATCTTTGGTTCGGGCTGGCACAGCACACCAATGCCTTCGACCCGCCCTACTCGCACGGTGTGTTTCAGACCCTCGACATCGAAGCGATCCATCGGGACTTGGCGAGCGAGCGGGCGGCGGCGCGCTCGAGCACGTAAGGCCGCACTCACCCGATCTCGAGCGCACCCGAACCGTCGGCAAACCGCGGCTCGGTCGCCCCCATCGCGCGCATCACCGCAACGTAGAGGTTCGCCATCGGTGTCTCCTTGGCCAGCCGCACGTGGCCGAGGCCCTTCGCGGCACCGCCACCTTCACCCGCCAGCAGCACCGGCAGGTCGTCGTGGTTGTGCCGGTTGCCGTCGCCGATGCCCGAACCCAACATCACGAGACTCTGCCCGAGCAGGTCGCCGTTCGCTTCCTTCTGCCCCTGCAGCCGCAGCAAGAACTTCGCGAACTGTTCGATCTGCCAGCGATTGATCGCCGCGACTGCTTCGAGCTTCTCGGGCTTCTTGCCGTGATGGCTGAGGTCGTGGTGTCCTTCGGCCACGCCGAGGAACTTGTAGCTGCGGTTGCTGCCGGCGTTGCCGAGCATGAACGTGACGACTCGCGTGCGGTCAGTAGACAGCGCCAACGCGATCAACTCGTACATCAGCGCCAGCTTCTCGGGGTAGCCCTGGCCCCCGACCAGCTGGCCACTGGCGAGCAGGCCATCGGCCAATACACCAGCGGCCGGTGGCGTCTTCGGCGCATCTTCGTCGAGCCGTTGCAGACGCTGTTCGAGTTCGCGCACCGACTCCAGATACTGATCGAGCTTCTGCCGATCGGCGCTGCCGAGGCGGCCAGCCAGCGACTTCGCGTCGGCGAGCACCACGTCGAGCACCGAACGATCGAGCCGGCGCTGTTCGCGCGCCGCCACAGCGTCGCCAGCTTGGGCCGGATCACCGAACAACCGCGCGAACACCGCCTTCGGCTCGGTCTCCTTCGCCACCGGCGTGTCGGCCGCGCGCCAGCTGATGTTGTTGCTGTAGGCGCACGAGTAGCCCGAATCGCAGATGCCGGCCGAAGCGCCGCGCTCCATGCCGAGCTCGAGCGATGCGAACGGTGTCTGCTGCCCGATCTTGGCCGCGATCACCTGATCGATCGATACGCCGGTGTGGATGTCGGCGCCACCGGTCTTGCGCGGATGCGCGCAAGTCAGGAACGACCCACCAGAACGCGCGTGGTCGCCGGGACCGTCGCCGTGCGCGCGGCCGCCGTCGATGGCGAGGCCCGAGAAGACCGTGACGCGCTTGTGCAGCGGCTGCAGCGAGGCCAGCGTGCGCGCGAGTTTGGCGCTTCGCCCTTCACCTTCGGGACGCCACTCGTCCATGTGCATGCCGTTGGGCGAGAACACGAAGACGCAGCGCTTTGCCGACGGTGGGCCGATGCGCAGCGCGGGCAGCATGGCGTCGAGCCACGGCAGCGCGAACAAAGCACCGCCGCCGCGCAGGAACGTGCGCCGGTCGAGCACGAGTTGGCGGAAAGTCCGCATGGGGCACATCATCGCCGAAGTCGCGCCGGCGCCATAGGGCTGGCCGCCGGCCCACGAGCGACGACGGCGAGGTCCGGACACGAAGTCACCGCGGCTCAGAGAATGGGAAACAATCGGTTTCCCACTCTCTGCAAGGCCGCGTACGCGGCCATAGAGGGCAATCTGAGCGCCTGTACATGATTTCCTCTCGGGCTCTCAGCCGCTCGCCGCCAGCTTCGCCTTCGGGCGCACGGCCGGCTCCGCCTCGGCGATCGCCGTGCGGATGCGGTTGGCGACGTACTTCGAGAACGGGCCGAAGTGCAGATACAGGGCGACCATCGCACCCGTGTAGCGGATCGACTTCGGGTTCTTCCACAGCGAGCCCAGCATCGTTCGC
>JBDSBS010000910.1:0-2747 GCA_039921435.1 Planctomycetota bacterium
CGACTGGAGCCTGCTACGCGGCGCTTCGGCGCTTACCGCGACGGGACTCGCACCCGCTAGTTCGACACAGCATCGCCTCACCTCGGGTGAGGGTCGGCGGACAGGACACACCATGGGCCAGACTATAGATGTTGCCGCCGCTCGGTGGCACCAGAAGCGGGGAAAGCCCTCGATGGAGGCTCAGAGAGTGAGAAACAATCTGTTTCCTACTCTCTGCATGGCCGCGGAGGCGGCCATAGAGGGCAATCTGAGAGCCTGTATCATCATTTCCTCTCAGGCTCTCAGCGGCAGAGGCGTGGCGGCGCGACGTCGAGCACGGTCCGCAGCCCTGGCGCCGCAGCGACGACCCCGTGCAGGTTGTTGACGAGGATCGCAGCCGTGGCTTGATCCCCGGCAATGCCACCCTCAAAGGTCAGGTGGACGGGCGGCGTGCTGTCGAGCACTACTTCGTCGCGCGGATCGGGCGCTCCCACATACATCGACAGGTCGAGGTGCAGCACGGCTGCCTTGCCGACGTAACCGTAGCCGTGGTTTCGGATGCCCGCAACTTGCCCTTCCTTGATGGTCAGGAATGGCGTCTTGTGATCCTCAGGGGCGATCACGGCCTCGACGGTCTGCTCGATGCGATCGACCTTGAAGTCGAGCGCGCGCGCAATCAGCGCCACCGACTCGCGCATACCGATGTGGCCGAACTTGCCGGTCGCCATCTGCTGCTTGAACTCGGACTTCGTGAGCCCCGCCCCGACCTTCTTCTGCAGCGGCAGCCGACGGGTCGCCGCGTCGACCACGCGCACGCACTTGACCGATCGCACGTCGAAGGTGACCGCCGACGCCACGATGGCGACGAAGTCCATGGCGAAGCCGGGGTTGACCCCGGTGCCGAGGATCGACACTCCACCCGCCTTGGCCGCCGCATCGAGTTCGGCCGCGACCTCAGCATGCTGGAACTCCGGCACCAGCAGTTCCTCGGTCGACGACACGACGTTGACTCCGCACCGAACGGCCAGCAGGAGCTGGTCCTTGATCATCGGCATGAAGCTCGCGGTGCAGTGCAGCACGGCGTCGGGCTTCAGTCGACGCAGCGCCGCCTCGGCATCCGCCTCGACCTTGATGTCGGTGGTGCGGCCAAGCTCGAGCAGGTCGCCCAGGTCCTTGCCGACCTTCGCCGGATCGACGTCGATGGCACCGACCAGCTGGACGGAAGTCTTTTGCAAAGCCAAGCGAGCGGCGGCCAGCCCGATCGGGCCTAGGCCAAACGAAACGACGCGAACAACTGATGGCATGAGTGGGGTATCGAGGGGTCTGCTCCGCCTACGCAGGCGAACCGCGCGGCGGTTCGAGAATGCTCGAGCGGTCCGCGGCAAAAGCCGGGCCGGGATGGTAGCCACTCGACCGCCCCCGGGCATCCCGCCAGCCTGTTTCCGGCCAATTACGCCGCTGACCTGACCATATCAGCAGACTGCCAGTCGGAAACGCCTTGATCTCGTGCGGCGATTCCGGCCCACGCGGGCCCGGTCTCGAGTCTGCTATTGACGGCCAACGACCCGAGTCTCTTGATCTCGGCAGTCGGGTCGTCGGCGTGGGCGCGTGCTCGTCGCCTCGAACACGTGCGCCGACGCGATGCCGGCGCTTATCGACTGGCCGGACCGTCGCCGCGCGTGATCCAGCACGAGTCGTGAGATTGCATGCCGATGTGCGGGTAGTAGCTGCGTGACTTCGGCGCCGCGAGCAGGATCAACGACGTGTGGAAGCCGCCGGCTGCGTGCGTGCGCAGGATCAGCTCGCGGCCGATGCCGCGCTTCTGGAAGGCCACGTCGACGGCGAGGTCCGACAGGTAGGTGCAATAGTGGTAGTCCGAGATCGCGCGCGAGACGCCGACGAGCAGTCCGTCTGGCGAACGCGCCGTGGCGATCACACTGGCGTTCTCGAGCATGCCCAGCATGCGTTCGCAGTCGTCGACGGGGCGACGTTCGGCCAGCGTGGAGCGGCGCAGCACAGAGATGAACTCGTCGGCGCCGAGGTCTGGTTCGAGGGTGTATCGGATGTCCATGTGAGTGCAGTGCGTTCCCAGACTGCTGGCAAAGGTCAGGATGCTGCCTCCTGTTGGAACGCTTCGGGTTCAGCACGACGGTGGCCGTTCGGCACTCGTTCGCTTGCACACAGCCGAACCGCCGCAGCAAAGAGCTCGCCGACCGGATGGTCGACTTGCAGTTCGGGATGGAAGCAGGCCGCCAGGATCGATCCCTTCTGCACGAGCACGGCGTCGTCGCCGCGGCGCGCGAGCACTTCGCAGTCGGCACCGACGGCCGTGATGCGCGGCGCGCGGATGAACGTTCCCGTCGTACCTGCGGGCAGCACGTCGGATTGCAGCGCGAACGTGCCCGAGTGGACCTGACGACCGTAGCCGTTGCGCACCACGGTGATCGGCAACAGCCCGTAGCTGCGCTGAGGCGGATTCTCGACCTGTTCGGCCAGCAGGATCATGCCAGCACACGTGGCGAGCACCGGCAGGCCCGATTGCAGCGTGTCGAGCAGAGGCTGCCACAGCCCCTCCACCGTCAGCAGCTTGAGCATCGTCGTGCTCTCACCGCCGGGCAGCACGAGCCCCTCGAGTCCTGCCAACTGCGCCGCAGTCCGAACCTGGCGCGTGCGCAGGCCAAGCGCGCGCAGCGCCGCTTCGTGGTCGGCGAAGTCGCCCTGCAACGCGAGCACGCCCACGAGCGGCGCCTGAGACTCGGTGCTGTGTT
>JBDSBS010000911.1:0-7654 GCA_039921435.1 Planctomycetota bacterium
GCCTCAAGGACGCTATCCAACAAGGTGGTGCGAAGACGGGCAGCGACGACTTCTACCTCGGCGGCACGCGCCGCAGCGGCTCGAAGGACTCCCTGAAGCCCACCGAAGAACAGATCATCGGCGAGATCCTGCCTGCCTTGAAGAAGGCAATCGATTCGACGGACCAGCGCGACATCAACTCGTCGTGTATGGTGGCGATGGCCAAGATCGGCAAGAACCACCCCGACTTCAATCTCATCGATATCTTCAAGCCGAGGCTCAAGAAGAACGACCAGGAGGTGCGTGAGACGGCAGCCCTGGCGATCGGCATCGCGGCACTCGCCGGCGAACAAGAGATGGACCTGCTCGTCGGACTGGCCCTCGACAAGGACAAGGGGCGCGCCGAATACGGCAGCTCCGTCGACAACCGCACGCGTGCGTTCGCCCTCTACGGCCTCGGCCTGACGGCGCACAAGACGACGAACATCGGCATCAAGACCAAGGCCTTCTCGGCACTGAAGGAAGTTCTGGCCGACGACAAGGTCAGCGACCGCAACCTCAAGGTCGCAGCGATCAACGCCATCGGCATCTTGAACATCGACACCTCCACCGACGCCGAGAACGAGAAGGCGCTGCTGACCGAGGCACTGGAGAGTCTCGAGACGTACTACGGCAAGAGCCTCGGTGCCGGTGAGCAGCTGATCCAAGCGCATTGCCCGCCCGCGATCGCGAAGCTCATCGGCCACGACCACCCAAAGGCTGAGTACTACAAGGATATGTTCGCAACGGACCTGCAAGAGAAGGGCAAGGTCAAGCGTTCGAACAATACGATCTTCCAGTCCTGCGCCGTGGCGTTGGGCCAGCTGGTCGGACCGTACACCGACAAGGACAAGAAGGCCTGCCCGGAAGGCAAGTACAGCGAACTGCTGCTGGACACCTGGCATTCGCACAAGGACGCACAGACTCGCAACTTCGCGGTCCTGGGCCTCGGCATCATTGGCGGCGAACTGAACCGCACGGTCCTGCTCAAGGAGTTCGACAAGGGTGGCAAGGCCATCGAGAAGCCGTGGTGCGCGCTGGCGCTCGGCGTCTACTCGTTCTTCAAGTACGAGGCCCAGAAGAAGGCCAACGGCACGGTCGAGCCCGAGAAGTTCATCGCCGACACGCTCATCGACGCGCTCAAGAAGGAGAAGGATCCGGGTCTCACCGGCGCCCTCGCGATCGGCCTTGGCCTGACGCAGGCGACGGAAGCCGCCGACACGATGCGTGCTCGCATGGTCGAGAACATGGCCAAGGAGCAAATGGCGGGCTACCTGTGCATCGGCCTCGCATTGATGAACGACCAGCGCTCCATCGAGGAGATCCGCGGTGTCGTGCAACAATCCACGCGTCGGTTCGAGTTGCTGCAACAAGCAGCCATTGCGCTTGGCAAGCTCGGTGACAAGCGCGTCGCTGACGACCTGCAGAAGCTCATGACCGACGGCGAGCCGAACCTGGCCAAGCTCTCGGCCATCGCTTCCGCGATCGGCTTCATCGGCGATGCCCGCACGATTGGACCGCTCAAGAAGCTGTTGTTCGACGACAAGCTCGGCGATCTGTCGCGCGCCTTCGCCGCGGTGGCGCTGGGCGGCGTGGCCGACAAGGAACCACTGCCGTGGAACTCCAAGATCGGCACGAACATCAACTACCGTGCATCGGTCGAGACGCTGACCAACAAGCAGACGGGCATCCTCGACATCCTGTGAGGTATCCCCGCTGATCTTGGGCCGAGGCCGCAGCCTCCGCCAACAAGAGGGCCCGTGCAGGTTCGACCTGCACGGGCCCTCTTTGTGTTCATGGGGCGAGTTCCGGCAGCGGGGCACATTCGTTGCTCTGCACGAGCGCACTAGCAATCCACCACGCATGACTCACTGGTCACGTCCTTCTCTTCTGCCGTTGCTCGGATCCTTGGCTCTCGCGCCTTCACTGTGGGCGCACGGCGGCCAATACCGCGGACCCGGGGACGTGCCCAGCGCCCCTTCATCCACAGGCTCGAGCCCCGGTGGCTCGACCAGTGCCAGCGGTTCGGGCGCAGGTGGCACAGGCTCGCCGTCGAGCAGTGGCGCCTCAGGGTCGACGAGCGGTGCCGGTAGCGCCGGGGTCGCCGGTACGGCACCACGCGGCGCCCCGCTCGACGAGGACTTCGGGCGATGGGAGTTCTGGTGGGAGTTTGGCAAGGATCCTTACCTCCGCCTGCGCGAAGCGGTGTACGGCAGCGGTGCCCTGGTCTCGGCCGAAGACGCTCTGCTCAATCCTCGCTTCGCGTACCGCCGCCGTGACATCCAGCGCCCCAACGAAGCCGATCTGGGCAACGTCGCCGGCTCGCTCGTCGGCACCCTGCGCCAGGCCCGCGATCGTGACACGGTCTCCGCCTGCCTCGTCGCATTGGCCAAGATCGGTCGCGATGGTGCAGGCTGGAATCTGCACCAGGAGTTCGTGCCCTTTCTGAGCAGCAGCGATCAAGAGCAACGCGAGACCGCGGCGCTGGCGTTCGGCATCGCCGGCCGCGCTGGCAAACCGACGCTGGACCTTCTGTGCGATCTCGTGCGCGACGGTGAGCTGGCTCGCAAGGCATGCGCTTCCTCGGCCGTCAACGAGCGAACCCGCGCCTTCGCCGCATTCGGCCTCGGTCTCCTGCTGCAACGCCTGCGTGAACCGGCCTCAGCCCATCAGATGATCACCGTGTTGCGCACCGTGTTGGCCAGGCCGGAGGCTCACGGCCGCAATCTCAAGGTCGCCGCAATCGAAGCGCTGTCGCTGTTTCCGAAGGCCTGGGCCGCACCGGCGGCGAACATCCTGCGCGATGGCATCGCCCGCGAACTCGGCAACTACTACGATCTCGAACTCGGCCCCGGCGAGCAGCTCGTTCAAGCCCATGTCCTACCTGCGCTGAGCCGCCTCCTTCCGCGCGACGCCGACGCTGCTGGCAAATGGAAGAACCGACTCGCGGCCGAACTGGCCGCCGGTCTCGACGCCGCGGGCATCGCCGGCAGTGGTACCAAGGTGAACCCCCACGTCGCGCAGTCGTGTGCGCTGGCCCTCGGCGAACTGCGAGGGGCTTGGAACCTCGATACCGACGAAGATGCGCCGACGGGAGAACTCCTGTTGCGGGTCTACCGCGAGCACAGGGACCAGCAGACTCGTTCGTTCGCGTTGCTGGCGCTCGGTCGCGGCGGCGGTAGTCGTGCTCGCGCTGCCCTTCTGCGTGAACTCGCCAACGCCAGTCGGGCGATCGAGCAACCGTGGTGCGCGGTGGCACTCGGCGTGCTCGCCGCGCGCGAGGCGGAAGAGACAGCCAAGGCCGGCCGCACACCCGAACCCGACGTGGCGGTGGCCGAAGCGCTGCACGACACGTTTCGCAAGGCCCGCAACTCCGGCGCGCTGGCGGCGCTGGCCATCTCGCTGGGCCTCTGCGGCGGCTACGCGGCGGCGGACAACCTGCGGCAGGCCCTGGCCCAGAACGCCCACCGCGACGAGCTGGCTGGATACCTGTGCCTGGGGCTCGGTCTCATGGGCGACGATCGTGCGACCGGGGAAATCCGAGCGCTCGTACAAGCTTCCAGCCGCCGCCCGGTCGTCATGCTGCAGGCTGTGCGCGCGCTCGGCCTACTCGGCGACCACCGGGTCGTCGACGACTTGTGCAAGCAGCTCGAGAATCCCGAACCGAGCCTAGTGCGCCTGTCGGCGATCGCAGCGGCGCTGGGCCAGATCGGCGATCGCCGCAGTCTCGAACCACTGGGCAAGATGCTCGGCAACCAGTCGCTGACGCCACTCACGCGTGCGTTTGCCGCGGTGGCGCTCGGAGCCGTCTGCGACAAGGACCCGTTGCCGTGGAACGCCGCGTACGCGCGGCATTGCAACTACCGCGCTTCGACCGAGACCTTGACGAATGGTTCGGCTGGCATCCTCGACATCCTGTAGATCTGCCGCGAGGCGAGCGAGGCGCCGTCGCGGCGATGCGACGGTCAGCGGCCAAGCCGCGATGGCGTTCAAGCTCACCGGCTGGGCCACTGACCAGGCAGCTGGAGGCCGATCAGGCCACGCGCCGCAGCAACCAGAGCAAGACCAAGATGCAA
Source organism: Planctomycetota bacterium (assembly GCA_039921435.1). Classification (GTDB taxonomy): domain Bacteria; phylum Planctomycetota; class UBA1135; order UBA1135; family UBA2386; genus DASVAL01. The sequence continues at coordinate 4,095 of JBDSBS010000911.1, forward strand.
GCACCCAGACCCACTTGCAGTTGGCCGTTGCGCCCCGCAGTGGCTTCAGCGTGTTGCAATGGCTCGACCTCCCTGTTTGCCGCGGCGAGCCTACCGCGCAGTCGTTCGATCGTGACGGCGTCCGTCGTGAGGGCCTGCGCCGCCTCGTACTCGAGCGCCGCGGTCCGCAGTTGACGGAGATGCCAACGTGCATCCCCCGCCAGTTCACGCAAGTACGCCGTGGCAGCCTTGCTGCCAGCCACAGCGCGCAACACACCAGGCCAATCGCGGGCCTGGTGCCGTCGGTACGCCTCGACCTCGGCGCCAGCGGGCTCTGCCGGGCCGCGGCAGACTTCCACCGTCGTGGGTTCAGTGCGATCGACGTAGCTCGCGAGCAGCAGCCGATCGAGCACGGGGCGATCGTCCACGAGCGGGGCACGGCCCTCGCCCACCTGCGACCAGAAGTCGGCGTTCGACGCCGTCTCGACGATCGAAACCCAGTGGGCACGATCGGCGTCGTCGAGCCGTTCTTCACCGAACACGAACTTGGACAGCGCGGCTGGTTCGGGTGGCGCACCGCGCCGGCTCAACAGCAGGAAGTTGCGCGTGTTCGGCACCTGGAACGCGAGCGCGTGACCGAACACGGCACCCATGGTGCTGCCGATCGCGCGCAGAACCGGATCGTCGGCATACAAGCCGCCGACGTTGCAGGCGATGATGCCGTTCGGCTCGAGCCGTTGCCTGGCTGCCTCGAAGAACTCACGACTGGCCAGATGGGCAGGCACGTAGACCTGGTGCGCATAAGCATCGACGTGGATGACGTGCCACGTGGTGCGCGCCCGCTCGAGGAACACCCGTCCATCGAGAACGTAGGCGCCGCCAGACGCCTTGGCGTCGCTGAAGAACTCCCGGCCGAGTTGCATGCAGACGGGATCGATGTCGACGGCATCGACGGTCGCTTCGGGATGCACGCCCTTGTAGACCGCGCGCAGCGAACCGGCGGCATCGCCGATAGACAGCGCTCGCAGGTTGCCTGGCCTTTGGCCATCGCCGACGAGCAGCGGGGCCAGGCCGTGCCAGTCGTAGTAGTTGCCGCCCGTGAACACGGATCCCTCGACGGCGAGTGAGTGGAACGAGTCGAGCCCCTCGTTGATGACGAGCAGGGTGCGCCTTCGCCCCTCCGCGTCCACGTCTGCTTGCACCTGAAGGAACTGCGTACGGCTCTCGCGCTCGGTCAACAGCTCTCGGCCCGACGGTGCTGGGCGCAGAGGACCGCTGTGCAGCGCCGACGTCGCGGCGACCGCGAGCACCACTGCGCCCAACGCAGCCCGGACTCTGCCGGCACCGGCGACGAGAAGGCCGGCCAGTACGAGAACGGCCCCGGCCAAGGCCAGAGCGATGCGGCAGCCGACTTCGGGCACCAGCCAATGCGTCGCCGCGAACGTGCCTACGAGGCTGCCGACGGTGCTGGCCGCTCCGACACTGCCTGCCGCCCGACCGACTGCAATCCGGCCCAGCGCCAGCCCGGTGACGAGCAACGGCGAAACCGCGCCTAGCAGGAACAGGGGCGGTGCGAACAGCAGCACCGTCGCCGCGAAGGAACCGCGCACGATCGCCGGCATCGCCGCATCGAGGGGCAGGTCCTCGGGCAGCAACCAGCTTCCGAGCGGGCCCGCCACAAGCGGCACGATGGCGAGCAACACGCCGGAGGCCACGAGCAGCCGCGTCGGCCATTGCAGCACGGTATCGCGCCCAGCGAGGCGACCGCCAAACCAGGCTCCGGCCGCCAACGCTCCGAGGATGACACCGATGACGTTGGTCCAGACGTAGGCGCTGTCACCGAAGTGCGGTGCGAGCACTCGGACCGCGGTCAGTTCTGCCGCCATACACGCGAAACCGGCGAGACCAGCGGCGGCCGTTGCGCGGACCATCACGAAGCCAGCCATCTCAGGCCTCCACCTCGAGCCGGCCAGACCTCGAAGCAACACGAACTCGAAGCAACACGCCCTCGAGTCAGGAATCGCATCAGCATCACGGTGCCGCGCTGCAGAACCCGGTCACTGCTTCTCAGGCTTGTCGCCGTTCTGCGCGGCGGGCTTCGGTACCGTGCTGCGGTACATCACTGGGAACAAGTAGTCCCAGTCCCGCCGAACGATCATGCCGTCGTACAGCTGGCGGAATGTGCGAATCTTCTTCTCGACGACTGCCTTGTCGTTGACGACCACCGTGAAGTCCTTGTCGAGATCGACCAGGTCGTCGTTCAAGAAGAGCACGAAGCTCTCGATACCCTGCGCCTTGACCACGATGCGGTTGTCATTGCGGTTGGCCTCGACCTCGAGGCGGGGCTTGGCATCGGGGGATGCCGTCAGCAACGGCGTGGCTGTGTCGATCGACGCCCAATAGGCGCGGTTGAAGCGGTCGTGATTCGGCTCGATGACGATCTTCGTGGGCGTCATGTTGCGCTTCTGTTCGGCCATCCACGCCTCGATCGCTTCGGTCGAACCCTTGTGCGGGTACTCGTCCGTGGCATCGATGACCTTGATCGTGCCCGGGCTGACCTCGGTGAGCTGCTTCTCGAGGGCGTCGACGACCTTGGCCGTAGCAGTGGTCTTGAGCATGAGCACAGACATGCCGTGCAGCGTGCCGAGTCGGATGTCGTCGACAGCGACCGGCTCGCGCAAAATGACCCCCGCGAAGCGATCGGGGAACATCGTCAAGAACCGCAGGCCGAAGCCGCAGCTGCCGCGCCCGAAGTCCAGGAACACGCGCGGGCGATCGACATTGAAGTTGCCCATCAGGTGCGCCAGGCCGGTGAAGATCACTCGGTTGCGCTTGTCCTCTTCCGACTCGGCACTCTCGCGACTGAAGTCGGGCACCGGGTCGAGCTCGAGTTCACCCGGCGGGCTGCAGACCTGGAAGATCGAATCGCCCGACGCGGCGGACTTCTCCCAGACGGCGGCGAAGTAGTCGGATGACTTGGTCCATGCGGTGACACCTGGCGCTGTGGTGCCTGGCACGACGACGATGGTGCGCGTCGGCTTGTCGGGGTTGTACGACTTGGGCAGGAAGAAGCTGAACTCCGTGCCCTCCTCCTTGACGGTTTCGCGGCGCAGCTGCCCGAAGGAGAAGCTGGGCCTCTTGTGCAGGAAGCAGTTGTCGAAGATGGCGCGCAGATCGGCCATCGCACCCAACAGATTGCCCTTCTTGCCGTACTTGTCCCACTCGGTGTCGAAGGCTTCCTTGGCCTTTTCGAGGGTCCGGCCCGCCTTCTCGCGGTCGCGCAGACCGGTCGCGCGCACGTAGTTTTCATCGGCGTCGATGTACTTGACGAACTTGTCGCGCAGACTCGCTCGTTCGGAGGCGCTCAACAGGGCCTTCTCGGCAGGAGGAGACGCGGTCCCGCCCTGCTGGCCAGCGGGCGTACCCTGGGGAAACACCACGGCGAGCAGAGCGAACGAAGCCAGAAACGACATCAAGGGTCCTCGGTAGCAGAATGCGGGGCCGACGCCGGGTGCATCGCGGCGACGAACGGATCGCCTGCTAGGTTAGCGCAGCAATCGCCGTTCCACCACCCACAGGCG
>JBDSBS010000912.1:0-7736 GCA_039921435.1 Planctomycetota bacterium
TGGCCGACCTCGATGCCGCGCGCCTGCTCGAGCGGTTTGCCGCTGATCGGGCAGCCTTCGCCGGCCCGCGCCAGACGCAGCTCCTTCCACGATGGCGTGCGGCAGTCGCGGCCCAGATTGACGTCGATGCAGTGGAACCCAGTCTCGTTGCAGCCCACCAGCAGGTTGGTGCGATCGCGCAGCGACTCGTCAGCGAGCAGCGGCACGTCCTCGCGCAGTCCAACCGGCCCCGCAAAACCCGTCTCGGCGCCCGTCGCCGCCTTGATCTCTTCTTCGGTCGCCAGGCGCACGGTCAACGCGTCCATCGAGTTGACGAGCTTGACTTCGTTGATCTCGAGGTCGCCGCGCATCATCACGGCCACGACCTTCTCCTTGTCCTTCCACGTCACGTGGTAGAGCAGCGTCTTCGCCATGCGGCCGGGCTGCCAGTTGGGGAAAAACGCTTCGAGCTGGGCTATGGTCTTCACGCCGGGCGTGCTGATCTTCTGCATCGGCCGCACTTCGCCACCAGCCGGTGCTGTGGGCAGATGGCTGGACGCCTTCTCGACGTTGGCCGCGTAGCCGCTCGCTTCGCAGAACAGGATCGAGTCCTCGCCCGAGTCGGCGATGACCATGAACTCCTCGCTGCCGGCCCCGCCGATCGCACCCGAGTCCGCTTGCACGACCGTGTAGCGCAAGCCGCAGCGTTCGAAGATGCGGCGGTAGGCTTCGCGCATCTTCTGGTAGGCGACGTCGAGCCCCGCTTGGTCGGCGTCGAACGAGTAGGCGTCCATCATCGAGAACTCTCGGCCGCGCATGAGGCCAAAGCGCGGGCGGATCTCGTCGCGAAACTTGTCCTGGATCTGGTAGCAGTTGACGGGCATCTGCTTGTAGCTGTTGACCTGCGCGTTCACGAACGTGGTCATGACCTCTTCATGCGTCGGACCGAGACACATCTCGGTGCCCTTGCGATCCTTCAGCGTGAACATGATCCCGTCGCGCACGTAGCGCTCCCAGCGACCGCTCGCCACCCATAGTTCTTTGGGCTGAATGATCGGCAGCATCACTTCGTTGGCACCTTCGCGATCGAGTTCGTCGCGCACGATCTGGGCGAACTTCTTGACGACGCGCCACATCAACGGCGCAAACGTGTAGACGCCGGCGGCGATCTTGACGATGAAGCCAGCGCGGGCGAGCAGCCTGTGGCTCGGGATCTCCGCGTCGGCAGGGTCGTCGCGCAGGGTCGAAATCAGGATCTGGCTGAGGCGCATAGGGCGAAGCAGCGTAGCGAGCACCGCTCGCCCGCGAAACGAACGCCTCATCCGAAGCCACCCGCCCCCGCTCAGAACCGCAGCGGCGCGCCTCCGGCGCGCGGCAAGGTCCTGAGCGGGCTTGCCAGCCGCGTTCTGCGCCGCTGGCGACCCCGCTCAGAAGAGCAGAGTAAACGCCTGCGTGAGCACGAACGGCCCAGGCACGGCGAACAGGCCGAGGCCGCACGGATCGATCACGACGGCCTGCGTCGACAACGTGGCGACTGTGCATGGCGGGCCGGGCAACGGCGGAATCGGCAACGACAGCCCGAGCACGCCCGTCGAGTTCACGGTCATCACCGCGCTGAAGGAGAGGCCGCACCCAGCACTGAGGTCCATGTCGAACGACTGGTTGCTGCCGCCGCAAGCAGTCGCAGGAATCGCGGGCACGCAAGGGTTGCTCGGGCCGGGGAGCTGACAGGTCAGGCACGGGCAGAAGTTGGCGAACACGAGGATGATGGCGCCCGGCGGTGCGGAGACCGCGAGGTTGAGCGTGAGGTTCCCGTTCGGAAAGCAGAGCGGCACACACGAGGTCCCGCCGGAGCCGAGCCCATTGACCGTGAGGTCGTTGATGCCGGGCACGCCGGTGACTTGGGCGAGCGCAGGGAAGGCGAGCAGTGGAGTAGCGAGCAGCAGCAGGAAGCGCTGGAGCATTGGTTTCTCCTACGAGTTGGTGAGGCCCGGCATCCTATCGCGGCTCGGACGCAACGGTGCGCAAGCACAGACCGACGCGCGCGCCGACAGATCCAACCAAGGCCGCATACGTGGCACCGCAGCACACGAGCGACAGCCGTCACTACCGCCGGCGCAGCTCGACCAGGTTGCTGAGTCGCCAAGGCGAGAGATTCGGTTGGTGCACGAACAGGACCAGAAGGCGATGCGCCCAAGCCGTGTGCCGCGCGGACCCAACGTCTACCATGGTGCGCCGCATGAACGCTGTACCTGGCTCGTGCTCCGCCCTGTTGCGCGCCGTCTCGGCGGTCGTCGGAATCCTGACTGTCGCCTGCGCCCAGACCGGGCGCGCCACCCAACACGCCAACCTCGTCGTCATCTTCATCGACGACATGGGCTACGCCGACATCGGCCCGTTCGGCGCAACGATCCCGACGCCCAACCTCGACCGCATGGCCAAGGAGGGCATGAAGTTCACCGACTTCGTAGTCTCCTCCGCGGTCTGCTCCGCCTCGCGCGCCGCACTGCTGACCGGCTGCTACCACCGCCGCGTCGGCATCGGTGGCGCACTCGGCCCCGACGCGCAGATCGGCATCAGCGATCAGGAGACGACCATCGCGCAGCTGTGCAAGCAGAAGGGCTACGCGACGGCGTGCTTCGGCAAGTGGCACCTCGGCCACCATCCCAAGTTCTTACCGCTGCAACACGGCTTCGACGAGTACTTCGGCCTGCCCTACAGCAACGATATGTGGCCGCTGCATCCGGCCTACGCGCACCTGCCCAAGGACGCGCAGCAGCGCAAGGAAGGCTATCCCGACCTGCCGCTCATCGAAGGCAACCGCATCGCGATCGCCGAAGTCACCGGCGAAGACCAAGCCCAACTGACGACGTGGTACACCGAGCACGCGGTGTCGTTCATCGAACGCAACAAAGAGAAGCCGTTCTTTCTCTACGTGCCGCACAGCATGGTGCACGTGCCGCTGTTCGTGTCCGACAAGTTCAAGGGCAAGAGCCAGCAGGGTCTCTACGGCGACGTCGTCATGGAGATCGACTGGTCGGTCGGCCAGATTCTCGAGGCGCTGCAGAAGAACGGCCTCGACGACAACACCCTCGTAATCTTCACGTCCGACAACGGCCCTTGGCTCAGCTATGGCAACCACGCCGGCTCGTCCGGGCCGCTGCGCGAAGGCAAGGGCACGATGTTCGAAGGTGGCGTGCGCGAACCGACCATCATGCGCTGGCCAGGTCATGTGCCCGCCGGCGCCACCTGCAGCGAACTCGCGTCGACGATCGACATCCTGCCGACGATCGCCAACCTGATCGGCGCCGATCTGCCCAAGCACAAGATTGACGGCCTCGACATCAGGCCGCTGATCTTCGGCACCGAAGGAGCCGTGTCCCCGCACGAGGTGTTCTACTGCTACTACGGTGGTGGCCAACTGCAGGCCGTGCGCGACGCGCGCTGGAAGCTGCACCTGCCTCATCAGTACGCGACGCTCGACGGCAAGCCGGGCGGTGTCGACGGCAGTCCATCGCCGTACATGAACAAGAAGATCGGACTCAGCCTCTACGACCTGCGCGCGGATCCCGGTGAGAGCAAGGACGTCGCCGCCGAACATCCCGATGTCGTCGAGCGATTGCAGCGCCTCGCCCAGGTCGCTCGCGAGGACCTCGGCGACACGTTGACCAAGACCGTGGGGGCGGGCCGGCGCGAACCAGGACGGCTGCTACCCGACGACAAGCGCCTGCGCTGATCTGGACGCCGAACGCAAGGCGGTCCCCCGCGCATTCCTGCGTGACCCGCAGGCGCCACCTCAGCTGTCACCGATCTTTCGCGCCAGCAACTCAGCCTCATCCACTGCTCGCACGAACTCGCTCGGGGTCCGAGAACAAGGTGCCGTCGCCGGAGTTGTGATCGACGAACGCTCGGAGCTCGTCGGTGAGGGAGAGGTTGATGGACTTGGACATGGTGGCTTTGCTTTGGGTTGACGATCGACCACGAGTTGAGAACGCGCAACCCTTTGCCGTCAGAGAATCAAGGGTCCGTTCGACCACACGCACGCCAGCAGTTTCGTCGCACACAGGGCCCGCCGGGCGCAGCACCCCTCACTCGTGCCGCAGCGCCTCGACCGGATCCATCCGCGCCGCGCGCCAAGCCGGATACAGGCCGAACGCGATGCCGACCGCGACCGAGATCGAGAACGCGATCACGACGTGCTGCACGTGCACGATGGTCAGGTTGGAACTGAACCACGTGATCGCGCGCGGGATCAACACCCCCACGCCAACCCCGAGCAGACCACCGCAGCCACTCAGCACCGCGGTCTCGACCAAGAACTGCTGCACGATGTCGCGGCGCTTGGCGCCAAGTGCCCGACGGATGCCGATCTCACGCGTGCGCTCGGTCACGGTCGCGAGCATCACGTTCATGATGCCGATGCCACCGACGAGCAGCGAGATGACGGCGATCGCCCCGAGCACGAGGTTGAAGATGCGAGCCGTCGCCTCCTTCTGGCGCAGCAGTTCGAGCGGCACGATCAACTTGACGTCGTCCTGCGCGCGTTCGCCGATCTCGAGCAAGCTGGTCAGCAGTCGCGCGGCCGGCAACACTTCGTCGGTCGTCGCCAACTGCAGCTTGATCTCGCTGAGTTCGATGTTGGTGCGCTCCTCGCTGCCCTGGCGGATCTTGCGCGACTGGTCACCAAACCGATGCTGCGAGGTCGTGATCGGCACGAACACACACTGGTCGAGCGGCATGCCGCCGGGGCTCGCTTCGCGGCCCAGCACGTCGACCACGCCGACGACCGAAAAGCGCGTGTCGCCACACTGCACCGTTTGCCCGAGCGGATTGCCGATCGGGAACAGCGTCGCCGCGACCTGAGCCCCGAGCACGACACAGTTTTCGGCGCGGCCGACGTCGACCGCCGACAGCCAGCGGCCCTCCGCGAGGGCCAGGTTCATCACGTTCCGGTACTCGGGCAACGTGCCGACGACGATGCTGTTCATCGGACGCGCGCCGGCGCGCAGCAGCTTCGAGGTCTCGCGCACGGGCACGACGTGGGTCGCGTTCGGGAACGTGGCGCGGATGCGGTCGGCGTCCGCATACTTGAGGCCGTAGGCGAACGCGCGCGAGCGGCTCACGTTGCTCGTGTCGGTCGGGTCGGGCGGCCTTTGGCTGCGCACCATGACGTTGGTCGGGCCCATCGCCTTGATCTGCTCGAGCGCTTCGTGGCTCGCGCCCTCGCCCACCGCGAGCATCGAAATCACCGACGCGACGCCGAACAACAGACCGAGCACGGTCAGGAACGAGCGCAGCTTATGCAGCAACAGGTTCTTGATACCGAGCCGCAGGATGTGCATCCCGGCGAGCATCAGCGTCCCGGCCCGCTCCCGCCGTTGCTACTGCTGCTGTTGCTGTTGCCGTTGCCGTTGGTGCCAGTGCTACTGCCAGCGCCGCCGCCATTGCCAGCGCCATTGCCAGCGCCATTGCCGGCGCCATTGCCGGCGCCATTGCCGGCGCCTTCGACCTCGGGAGCCGGCGCCGCATCCGCGGGCAGCCGACTGCCCGGCGGCGGCACGAGCCACACCTGGTCGCTTTCCTGCAGGCCGCGCAAGATCTCGACGTGCGTCAGGTTGCTGACGCCGAGTTCGACCACCGTCGCGCGCGGTCCACTGGGCTCCGCCTTGAACACGAAGTAGGTGTCGCCGCGCCGCTTCACAGCGGTCAGCGGCAGGCTCAACACCCGATCGACCTGCCCGACATCAATTTCGACGGTCGCGTTCATGCCCGGTCGCAGGCTGCCATCGCCGTTGTCCGAATCGATCTGCACGGCGGCGCGGTAGACCTTGACGTCTTGGCTGCGCGGGCCCGGATCAGGCAGCGTCGACACGCGCAGCACCTTGGCCGAGAAGCTGCGGTCGGGGAACGCATCGACCTTGACCGTGGCACGTTGACCGGCCGCGACCTTGTCGATCTGTGCTTCGTGCACCTTGATCTCCGCGAGCATCGACGACACGTCGGGCAGGATCACGACCTCCTGACGCTCGCGGATCTCCATGCCCTCGTGCACGGGCTCGTCCCAGTCGAAGCGGCCGTAGACGACCAGGCCCGCCGACGGCGCCGTCATGACCGCGTTGGCGATCTGCTTCTCGTAGTTCTGCAGGCGTTCCTTGGCGAACTCGAACTCCAGCTCCGAGCTCTTGAGTTCGGCGGCCTCGCGCACGCGACGCGCCTCGCCTCCCGCTCGCACGCTCGCGAGACCGAGCCGCGCGTTGTCGATCTCCTGCAGCAAGGTGATGCGGTTCTCGGCCAACGTGTAGTTGACGAGCACCTGCAGGTTGTTCCAGGCCACCGTCATGCGCGAGGTCTGGCGCCGGTGGTTGATGACGTCGCGATCGAGTTCGTTGCGGGTGATGAACTCGCGCGCCGCCAACTTCCGACTGTGCTGCAAGGTGTCAAGGGCGAGCTTGAGGTCGGCGCGCGCGAGGCCGATCTCGTCGATGAGCTGCAGCACCTGGTTGGCGGTCTCGCCCATGCCGTGGCCGAGGTTCTGCGGTCCACCGAGCAGCTCGATGAGCTTGTCGTCGAGGTGTGCGTAGCGCGTTTCGGCAAGCGGATCGCTTTCCTTCTCCTCGATGACGAGTTGCCGCAGGCGATCGATCATCTCGGCGTTGCTGTCCTTGTCAGCGCCGCCTGTGGTGCCGTTCGTGCCGGTGCCATTCGTACCGGAGCCATTCGTACCAGGGCGATTCGTACCAGGGCCGTGGGCCCCAGTGCGCGGCTGACCGACGAACTTCTCGAGGCGCATCTCGGCGATCAGCAACCGGCTCTGCGCGGTGCGCTCGGCGGCGAGCAGTTCCTTCTCCATGATCTCGTAGTTCTTGCGCGCCTGCTCCACGGCTGCGTCCGCCTTGGCGACGGCAATGGCCTGATTGGCGCGCTTCTCTTCGATCGCGCTGCTATCGAGTCTGGCGAGCACGTCGCCAGCCTTCACCACCGAGCCCTCGCGGATCAGGTGGATCAGCGTCGCCCGCCCTTCGAGCAGCGAACTGACGCGTGTGTCGTGCGCTGCTTGCAGTTCGCCGCGTTCGCGCACCGTGATGCGCAAGTTGTCGCGGCCGAGCGTGTGCACGAGGGAGCGGTCGCCCATCGCCTCATCGCCGCCGCAGCCGGCCAGCGTGACGGCGATCGGCATCAGAATCGCGACGGGAATGCTGCGGAATCTGAACATCGGTGCCTCGCGCGACTCTACCGGATTCTGTTAACCGACAGCGTTAAGATTGCGAGCGAAGGACCATGAACCACACCCCGTTCCACCCAGCCCTGCTCCCAATGCCGTTAAGCCCCACGACGTCCTTTCGGCCCCCATCTTGGTCCGGGCTTGAACGGCGGAGCAAAAGCGCTGGGACCAAGCGTTGAGCAAGACCCTGCTCGCCAAACAGAACAAGAAGGGCGCTGCGGCAGGTTCGTGGGATCCGGTCGACGCTTGGGGTGAAGCTGGCGGTCGCGTCTACTCGACGGCCGCCGGAGTGCTCTCGCTGTCGAGTTCGTACCGCTTGGGTGCGACCGAACCATTGGCGATGATTCCCAACGCGCCGCCCTTCCAGAAGGTGCATGAACTGTGGAAGAGGGGAGCGTTCGGCGCGGCGGCGACAGCATTGGCGCAGTTGCCAGCGGACGTGACGACGGCCGAGGCAGCGCTGACCAAAGCTCGCATAGGCTGGTACGTCGCCGTCGAGGTCGAGCATCAGGCACGCCTGTTGGCGACACTCGAC
>JBDSBS010000913.1:0-2981 GCA_039921435.1 Planctomycetota bacterium
AGCACCGGGAGAAGCCGTTGGAGGCACCCGATGAGCTCGGCTGAAACGAGCTGCTTGTCAGGCTCGCCGCTCGGCGCCAATCAGGGGCACGAAGCGCACCTCAGTCAAACGTTCTTCGGTGCAGCGATCCGCCGCAGTCTTCGTGATACGCACCAGCTTCTGCGAGCCCTGCGGCCCGACCGGGATCAACAACCGCCCACCGATCGCAAGTCGCGTCCGCAGCGCCTCGGGCACCCGCACGGCCGCGGCCGCTACCACGATGGCGTCGAACGGCGCTTGTTCGGGCCACCCGAGCGTGCCGTCGCCGTGCCGCACCTGCACGTTGCTCCGACCATCCGCAACCAGCCGCACGGCGGCCGTGCGCACCAGCTTCGCGTGACGCTCTATCGTGAACACTTCGCGCGCGAGCAAGGACAGCACCGCCGCAGCGTAGCCCGAACCCGTGCCGACCTCGAGCACGCGCTCTTCGCCGCGCAGGCCCAGCGCCGCCAGCATGTAGGCCACGATGTACGGCTGCGAGATCGTTTGTCCTCGTTCGATCGACAACGCTGAGTCGTCATAGGCAGACGCACGCAGGCGCGCCGGCACGTAGAGTTCGCGCCGGACCTGGCCCATGGCCTCGAGCACGCGCGGTGACGACACGCCGCGCGCGCGGATCTGGCGCTCGACCATCTGCGCGCGCAGCCGATCGAAGTCGAAGTCGCCTGCGTTTCTCATGTTGGTCCACGTTCGCGTGCAAGCGAACGCATCTGACAGTGAATCAACCGAGCAAGCCCACCGCCAGTGGCCAAGGTTCGCCGCTGGCCGGAACGACGCCGCACCTCCCTACGCCGAGGTTACGACTCGAAGTACCGCGTCGACGTCGATCTCGTCACCGCCGGCCCGATCCGCTTGTTGATGGCGCAGCCGCGCGTCGGAGTCGAGCACCAGCACCCCACCCTGCTGCCAGGGGTCGCCCTGCACCCTGGCCTGACGAAATCCGCTGCGCAACGCGCGCCAGACGTTCTTCCACATGCGCCAATGCAGCATCGCGCCAATCGAACGCCGCATGCCGGCTGCCTCGAAGCAACGCCGATGCACGTCGCTGAGAACGGGGTGCGCGCCAGCGTGTGTGCTGGCGAAGTCTGCGGCCATGGCCGGCGTACCCGAGCCAACGAACAGCAGTTTCGCGCCGGCCGCGGCGAACTCCGCTTCGCGACTGCGCAACTGCGCAGCGCGTTCGCGACACAGCAATCAACCGAAGTGGCGCAAGAAGACCACCACCGTCGCCGCCTGGCCGAGCGACGCGCGCAGCGTCGTCGATGCCCCCGCCGCGGTCTGCAGCGGGGTGTCGAGCAGGATGTCGACTCTCAGCGAGGGCATGGCTCGGATCATGGCGTGCACTCCGCGGTGACACCATCGCCAGATGCAAAGCGGCCGATCCGCCATGGATGCCGCAGACTGGCCGAGCCGATGAGTGCCAAGGCGCAGGGCGTCGCCCCCATTTTGCCTCCACCACGCACGTCTCCGAAGGCCGTCAGTCGTCGAGTTCTCCAAAAACCGATCCGGCATCCACTCCCGCAGCCGCTGCTGCGCCCGCATGTAGCGCATGCGCAGGGTGCCGGCCTCAAAAGTGACGGATGACGAATTGACCGTCAATCTGGTCGATGGTCGGGCTGTTGCCGTCCCGCTTGCCTAATACCCACGACTGCTCCGCGGCAACCAGCTGGAACGGAATCATTGGCGGCTGATCGGAGGTGGCGTCGGCATCCACTGGCCCGAGCTGGATGAGGAAATCAGCGTCGAAGGCCTGCTGGCGGGGAGGCGATCCGGGGAGACCCAGGATTCGAACCGATCGAGCAACAGCTCCCCCACGTGCAGCTCACGTGCAAGGCGGCAGCGCAAGGAACGCGGACGACAAGTCCCCAAATGGCCCGCCGTGCACTCTCCACATCCTCTCCACGAGGTTGTCACCATGCCGGAAACGTCACCGTTGCGCGTCGTCGTTTGCTTCGCGCCCGCAGGACGTGCAGCATGGCTGCGCCGACATGCCGACAAGCCACTCGACCTGCAAGGCTCGAGAACGAACAGGAACCGCAAGGACCCGATCATGCCAGCCACGCAGCCCATCGTGCTCACACTCAGAGACCGGCTCTCCCGTCTCACGCACACCCAAGCGTGCAAGCTGCTCGGGGAGCGCGGCCGCGATCTCATCGCCGCGGGCGGCAAGTTCGAGATCAACCTCGACGAGCAGGCGCGCCTCAAGGCCGATCGCTTCTGTCTGAACTTGGATGGCGCGGAGGTCACGATAACCCATCGTCCCGACGCGCGCGGTCACCTGCGGTGGCACTGCGAGCCGTGCCGCGTGGCTTGCGTGCACGTCGGCGCCGCCTTCTCGCTGATCCTCGAGGAGAAGATGGCGCTCGGCTTGGCGGCGGCGCCCGCAGTTGAGCCCCCCCTCGAGGCGCTCGCCGAACAGGAGCTGGTGGCCCGCGCGCTCGCCGAGCGCGAGGAGCGCGCCAAGGTCGAGAAGATGCGCGTCAAGTCGTCGGCTCCGGCGGAGCCGTGGGTGGACTACGTGGTCACGAGCCGAGTGAGCGGGAAGACGCACCGCGTGGCGCTGCGTGGCCTCGAACGCGGCGAGTCGTATTGCTCGTGTCCCGACTTCCGCAAGAACGCGCTCGGCACGTGCAAACACGTCCTGCACGTGCTCGCCCAGGTAAAGCGCAAGTTCCCGGCGGCCAGGCTGCGGCGCGCCTACCGCCGACAGCGCCCCTCGGTCTCGTTGCATTACGGCGAGGACGTCTCGCTGCGGCTCTGTCTACCCGACGACCTCGCGCCGAAACTCGCGGCGATCGCGCAGCCGCTCGCCGGCGTCCGAATCACCCGGGTCGACCGGTTGCTCGCGGTCATGCGTGAACTCGAATCGGCCGGTCAGGAGGTCGTCGTCTACCCCGACGCCGAGGAGTTCCTCGAGCAGCGGCTCCGGCTCGGTTGTCTCG
>JBDSBS010000914.1:0-4279 GCA_039921435.1 Planctomycetota bacterium
CCGCGCGCGGGCACCGTGAACTCGAGGCGCGTGAAGCTGCCCTTGCGATCCATCTTGAGCAGCTCGGCCTTGCGCGTGCCGAGAATCTCGATCACCTTGCCGACCGATTCGCCGGGCACGTCGACGGTCAGGTATTCGATGGGCTCCTGCTTTTCGCCCTCGATGTCCTTGAACAACACCTGCGGCTTCATGACCGCAAACTCGTAGCCTTCGCGACGCATCGTCTCGAGCAGGAAGCCGAGGTGCATGACGCCGCGTCCCGACAGTTTGAAGCTGTCCGCAGTCGCGCCCGGCTCGACGCGCAGTGCGACGTTGACGCGCAGTTCCTTTTCGAGGCGCTCGCGAAGGTGGCGCGACGTGAGGAACTTGCCGCCGTCTTTGCCCGCGAATGGCGAGTCGTTGACGCGCATGACGATCGTCATGGTCGGTTCGTCGATGGCGATCACGGGCATCGCCTCGGGGCGCTCGAGTGCCGCCAACGTGTCGCCGATCTCGATGTTTTCGACGCCGTAGATGCCGCACAGGTCGCCCGCTTCGACCAGGTTCGTCTCCTCGCGCGAGAGTCCGACGAAGCGCAACACACCGCGTATGTTGACTTCCTTCTGGCTGCCGGTGCGCGACAGGTGGACGACGCGCTCGTTGGACTTGACTCGACCGCGGTGCACGCGGCCGATCGCGATGCGGCCGACGTAGTCGCTCCAGTCGAGCGTGGTGACGCGGAACTGCAGTGGCTGCTCGGGATCGTCCTTCGGGGTCGGGATGTGGCTCAGGATCGCGTCGAACAGCGTCTTGAGGTTCTTGCCTTCGCCGCCCTTGTGGGCTTCGGCCAGGTCGGTCGTCATCCAACCCTGGCGGCCCGAGCCGTAGAAGACTGGGAACTCGAGCGCCTGCTCGTCGGCATCGAGGTCGATGAACAGGTCGAAGACTTCGTTGACGACTTCTTGCGCGCGCGCGTCGGACTTGTCGATCTTGTTGACGACAACGATGGGCTTGAGGTGGTGCGAGAACGCCTTCTGCAGCACGAAACGCGTCTGCGGCATCGGGCCTTCGGCCGCGTCGACGAGCAGCAGCACACCGTCGGCCATCGACAGCACACGCTCGACCTCGCCGCCGAAGTCGGCGTGGCCCGGCGTGTCGATGATGTTGATGCGAGTGTCCTTGTAGTTGACGACCGTGTTCTTGGCGAGAATCGTGATGCCGCGCTCCTTCTCGAGCTCGTTGCTGTCCATCACGCAGTCGCCCATCGCCTGGTTGTCGCGGAACGTGCCGGTCTGCCGCAGCAGCCCGTCGACGAGGGTGGTCTTGCCATGATCGACGTGGGCGATGATGGCTACGTTGCGGATGTTCTGGGCCATGGGTGGGCGGCGGGCTTCGGCGCGGGCGGCGGGCGGGCTTGCGTTGCGGCGGTGAAGACGAGGGCAGGGTGCTGTCGTCGTGGTTTCCGCCGCCAAATGGGGGCAAGCATTGTCGCCAAAGGCGTGCTTTGGTCAATCCCGGCGTGGGATCCCCGCTCGGCTGGGTCGAGAACACACGATTTGCAGCCGCTACAGTCGCCGCCGATGGACACGCCGAGCGAAGGTGCAACGACGGGCGGCGCGGCGCCAACGCGCCGGTGGCGGCGTCGGCTGCTGTGGGCGGCGATCGCGTTCGTGGCCGCCATGGCGTGCATGCACGAGCATGTCGTGCGCAGCGCTCGCCCCTGGGTCTTTGCCGCGGAATCGGTGCCGGCCGCGGACTGCATTCTGGTGCCGGGCGCCCGCATCCACGTCGACGGACAGCCCTTTCCGCTGCTCGTCGACCGGCTGACGACGGCGCTGGGACTGTTCTCGCAGGGCAAGGCGCCGCGCATCGTGGTCAGCGGGCGCGGCGGAGGCAGTCTAGGAGAAGACGAAGTGGGGGCGATGCGGCGTTGGCTGGTGCAGCGCGGGGTGCCGGAAGGGGCCGTGCTGGACGATCCGCTCGGCTTGCGCACGCTCGACTCGATGCGTCGCTGCGGCAGCGTGTTCGGTGCGCGCAGCGCGATCGTCGTCAGCAACCCGTTCCACGTGCCTCGGTCCGTCTTCCTAGGTCGGCAATGTGGCCTCGACGTGTGCGGCGTGGCGGCGCCCTACGGCGCGGACTACTCGACCGCAACTATGTTCAGGAACCAGGGTCGAGAGGTGATGGCGCGCATCTGGGCCTGGCTCGACGTGTTCGTGTTCGGCGCCGCCTGACGGAACCGGCGTCGTGGTGCCGACTCAGGGTACGGGCAGGCCGAGCCGGCGCAGTTCCTCGCACACGCGCAGCAGCGGCAACCCCATGATCGCCGTCTGGTCTTGGCCATCGATGCGCTCGAACAGCGCGATGCCGAGCGCCTCGATCTTGTAGCTGCCGGCGCAGTCCACCGGTTGCTCGGCCGCGACGTAGCGTTCGATCTCGGCGGTCGTCAGCGAACGCATGACGAGGCGCGTGCGGTCGATGAACTCGACGAGCTTGCCGCGGTGCGCGATCGCGACGGCAGTGAGCAGTTCGTGTGTGTGGCCTTGCAGCCGCTGCAGCTGTGCGACCGCGGCCGGTGCCGAGCCGGGCTTGTCGAGCACGTCGTTGCCGAGGCAGGCGCACTGGTCGCTGCCGATGACGATGGCGTCAGGATGGTGCGCGGCGACAGCTTGCGCCTTCTGTCGAGCCAGTTCACGGACCACGGCTTCGGGTGTCGACAGCGTTCGCTTGACGGCGTCTTCGTCGACGCCGGGTGCCTGACACGTGAACGGCACGCGCAGCCGCTCGAGCAGTTCGCGGCGGTAGCGCGATGTGCTCGCGAGCACGAGTTGTGGTGGGGAAGGGCTCACATGGAGTTGCGCGTGTGCAGCGCATGGCGACGCAGGTGCGCCAAGCCGAAGGTCACGTGGCGCGCTTCGTCCTGCGCCGCTAGGCGCATGATCTCCTGACCACGTCGGACCGACGGGGTGTCAGGGGATCGGGCAGTTCCTTGCCATGCGGGAAGGCTAAGCACTGTCGACGAGACAAGGAAGGGAGTGCCGACTGCTCGAGGTGCTGCGCGCGTGGGGTGTGCAGGCGGCGCGAAATCTCGAAGATCGCCCGGAGTTCTCCGTTCGTGCGTGCCGCCCCTTCGCGGCCTACGATTCCACCCATGAAGACAGCCTCTGTGCTCTCGTTTGGCGCTCTCGCGCTGCTTTTCCTTCAGGCCTGCGGTGGCGACAAGCCAGCGGCGGCGGCGAACAATCCGGCCCCAGCGGCGCCCGCGGCCCAGACTCCAACGGCGCCGACTCCAACGGCGCCGACTCCAGCGGCCAAAACTCCAACGGAGCAGACTCCGGCGGCAGTGCCGACGGAACAGCCAAAGAAGGCGTTTCCCCGGCCGCGCGTCGACTTCGAGATGGCCAAGCGCCTGTTCGGCAACGACCCGATGGCGCCCGAGGTCGACAATCCATCGACGCCCGAGAAGGTCGCACTCGGCAAGGCGCTCTACCACGAGAAGAGTCTGTCGAAGGACGGTTCGCAGAGCTGCGCTTCGTGCCACGACGTCGCCACCTACGGCGTCGACAACAAGCCGATGTCGCCCGGCGCGGTGCGCAACACACCGACCACCCTCAATGCGTTCCGCGAGTTCGCGCAGTTCTGGGACGGGCGCGCGTCGACCGTCGAGGATTCTGCGGCCGAGCACGGTGTCGACCAAGATCAGCTGGTGGCGAAGATCAAGGCGAAGCCCGAGCTCGTCGCCGGCTTCGCCAAGGCGTTCGCCGGCAGCGCCGATGCCGTCACGGTCCAGAACTTCAAGCTCGCGGTCGGCGCCTTCGAGCGCTCGCTCGTCACCAAGTCGCGATTCGACGCCTACCTCGACGGCGACCAGAAGGCGCTCGGCAACGAAGAGCTGCTCGGCCTCAAGCTCTTCATGGAAGGCTGCATCACGTGCCACACGGGGCGCCTGCTCGGCGGCCACATGTTCCAGAAAACCGGCCTGCTGAAGCCGTATCCGACCGAGGACACCGGCCGCATGCAGCTCACCAAGAGCGACGCGGACAAGTTCTTCTTCAAAGTGCCACAGCTGCTCAATGTCGAGAAGACGGGCCCCTACCTGCACGACGGCAAGCTGACGACGCTCGAAGAAGTCGTGAAGCTCATGGGCGAGATCCAGCTCGCCAAGGTCTTCAAACCCGAGGAAGTCTCGGCGCTCGTCGCGTTTTTGAAGTCGCTGACGGGGCCGCTACCGAAGGTGTAGCTGCCGCGGCCTTCGGCCGCGTGCTACTTGGCATTGGTCGGAACATTGCTGGCCAGCACG
>JBDSBS010000915.1:0-17385 GCA_039921435.1 Planctomycetota bacterium
ATCAGCTCTCTAGTACTGCAAGGTGACGCAAAAACCCCTTTTGGGGAAGGCTGCGGTGACTTGGGTGCTCAGCTCGAATACCGCCCTCGCGGCCGATGCAGAGAATGCGCCGGACTCAGCTTCCACCAGCTTCCACCCACTTGCACCGTAGCGATGGCGCCCACGTAAGCGGCAACCGCGAGTCGCGGTCAGTCGAATACCTTGGGCGCGACCGAGAGGTGGCCCGATCCCGTTCGCAGCACGATCGCCGTGCGCGCCGACCCACGCTTGGCGACGAGCGCGGCCCCGTAGTCTCGAATCGTCTCTGGCGTCAGGCCAAAGCCGTTGCCGATGCGGCCGATCTCGGCGCGGGCATCGAGATCGAACTCGACCGAGGCCGGAACGTGGCACTGCACCGTGCCCTTGCCCGTGACCAGGCGGATCAGGGCATCCGGCTCGCGCACGAACGCCTGCATGTCCCCCACGGCCGTGTGGATGTCGAGATCCCCGACGTGCTCGAAGGCGATGACGTTGCCGCGGCCGGTTCGGGCCCAAACGCCGCCCGTGCATCCTTCGAACCGCAGGTCACCTCGACCCGTCGCGACGCGCGTCGACGACGCCCGGTTGGCGACCGTGACATGCCCACTGCCGCTGATATCGATCTCGAGCGGCATGTCCGCAGGCAGACGGATCCCGACCTCGACTCCGAGAACTCCAGCTGGGCCACCAGCTGGGATCGCGGGCCCACGGACGACGAGCACGCTCGGATCCTTCGGATCCGGCGCAGCGGTGAAGGCCACCGGAATCTGCTCGAGCTGCGCCAGCAGCACCGCGGTGTCGGCGGCGCGGCGCACACCCCCTGCGGAGTCGACAGCCCGGTCGGTGCCGACATCGACTCCGACAGTCCCGTTTTGCACCTCGATGCGGACTCGCGCGATTCCGTGACCGATCGGTATTTTATCTGCCATTTCAGCAACAGACCGGTGGCCCAAGCCCCCGGAGCACCCGGCCGCAAGCGCGAGACCCAGCCAGATCCCGTGCTTTCGGGGTCTCCGAAAAGGCGGCTTGCGGTGCAGCTGCGCACGGGACGACAAGCGATCAAGGCGGGCGACACATGGGGCTTTGGCATCCATCGAGTTGCTGAGGAACTGGCCCCAGACACGGGGTTTTCGTTCCGACTGGAGTTTCTCCATCCAACTCCCGTCTTGCGACCCTGTTCTGCCTTGGCCCAGTCCGGCGTGCCCTCGCCGGCTACCCTCTCCCGTGCGATGGTAAGTCCAAACCAGGAGTACCAACCCGATCCGATCACGATGGTGGCCTACCATCGTGCGCTGGCGGAGCACGCGGAGAGCCTCAAGTCCTACTCGACCCGCCTGCTCGGAGACTCGATCGCCGCGGAAGACGTCGCGCAGGATTCGTTCCTGGCTCTCTACCGCCATCTGAACCAGGTGCCGGCCAGCGCCTTCCGCCCATGGTTGTTCAGGGTGGCGCGCAACCTGTGTCTGGACCAGCTGCGGCGGCGGAAGTTCAAGTTGAGCCTCTTTCGCGACCTACAGAAGGACGATGACCGCCCGTTCACGCCGATCGATACAGACAGCGTGCGCCCCGACCAACTCGCTGAGGCGCGCGAAGCCAACCAGGCAATCGAGAGCGCGATCAGTGAATTGCCGACCAAGTTCCGGGAGGCCTTTCTGCTCTGCGAAGTCGAAGGCATGAGCTACGAGGACGCCGCCGCCGTGATGGGTTGCCCCGTCAAGACGGTCTCAACTCGCCTCTTTCGAGCTCGCCAGCGCTTCAAGTCGCTGGTGAGCAGGTTGATCAAGGTCTGAGCCCAGAACGATGAACTGCAGCACCCGCCACTATGAACTGTCGCTGTGCCTTGACGGCCGACTGCCATCGGGCCGCCGCACAGTCGTGATGCAGCACGTCGCTACGTGCGACGGTTGCAGCATGTTCTGGAACGAACTCCAGGCAGCCCAGCAGTTGACTCTGCAACTCCCGCACGCACGCATGAGTGAGAGCTTCCAAGAGGAACTTTGGGAGCGCGTTCGCGCGGGGGAAGGCACGCCCGATGCGGTGTTCCACGAGCCCGTGCCGTTGTTGGCGAAACTTCGCTACACGTTGACTGGCGCGGCGGCAGCAGCGGCAGCCCTGCTCTGCTTGACGTGGCTACGCGACGACCGGCAACCGAATGACCCTCGGCCGAATGACCGCCAAAGCGAAGAGCGAAGCGTCGCGGACTTGGCGCCAAGCCAAGACGAACGGCCGCGCACCTCGGCTTCGAACGCTTCGACCGGATCCGGGGCACTCGCATCCGCTGCATTCGACTCGCGCCTGGACCTGATCGAGCAAACCCCGTTGTTCGCCTCGATGCAGCGACTGCGCTTCAGCACACTCGCGGTCGAGACCGCCAAGCAGCTGGAACAGCGCTACGCATCGGCCTCGGGCGCCCTCGGACGAATCAACGAAGAGGGTGCTCTCGGAGAAGTGGCAGTCAGGCAGGTGCTCGAGAATGCGGACGAGCTGCGCTCCTTCGGCGAGTTGCTGCTCGACCTGAGTCGGGGCGACTGGCTGTTCTTCACCGATGCGAAAGTCGGTGCCGATCTCCGTCTCGCCGTCGACATGCTGGGGCAGGTTCGCGAGGGACAGATTCGCGAAGGATGGGCTCGCGAGGGTCTGGCTCGCGAGGGTCTGGCCGGCGAGGGTCAGGCTCGCGACCAGGTGAGCCACCGCGACACGATCCGATCGTTCGTCGCGCCGGCGTTGCGCACTGCTCAACTCGCCAATGTTTCGCGCTCTATCGGCCTCAAGCCACCACTCGATGCACGCCTCGAGATGGACGTGCTGGCCCGACTCAACCGCCAGCGACCAGAGGTCTTCCCCAAGCTGTTCATCGTGTTCGGCACGGACGATGCGATCTGCGAGCAGTTCGGCCTTTTCCGCAACGGCACGGCGTTCGTCATGGAAGGCCAATGTGGTCCGAGCTGGGTCGCCCCGCGCAGTGAGGTCGAAGCGCGCGACAACATGTTGCGCACGATGCGGCAGCGACGGGCCGGTGGTGGTCTCGGCGGCGCGCCTGGCAGCGCGCCTGTCAGTGGCCAGCGGATCGAAGTGCAGATCCAGATCCAAGCCGACGAGCAAAACCCACGCTGAAGCCCCGGAGCGCCTTCCGCGCCTGCCTACAGAGTCTGCGGGGAATCGGTTTGTGTCGAGGTTGCCGCGCACGCCTCGCTGACTCCAGGCTAGCATGCCGCGACCCCTCGCGCGGATTCCATTCCGCGCCGTCCCTGCAAGGACCCTCCCCATGTTCGAACTGTTCTTGGCGGCCCTGTGCCTTTGGCTCTCACCGAACGTTGATTCCGCCACCCGAGCTGGCGCCGCCCCTCTCACTCCGGCAACAACCCGCACTGCCGACCCGGCGGCATCAGGACCTCTCGATCTCCACATCGGCGACGACAAGGCCATCAAGGCCCTCGATGCCTGGCTGCGACTGTACCGCAATGGCAAGATCGACTTCCGCACCAAAGAGCCGCATCGCAAGGACTCGATCGCGGAGAAGTACGGCCTTGCCCCCAAGAATGGGCTCGGAAATCAGACCTGGTCAGGGGAGCTCAAGCTGATCTGCGAAGCGCTCGCACAACTCGACACGCCCGAGGCTGCACAAGCGCTGCTCGAAGTAGCCGGGATGGGTAACGACCAGGGCAAGGTCAACTACACCTTCGAGATGGCACCGTACGACGTGCGGGCCATGGGCGAGCAATTTGCCGGCAAGCTGACGACTACCGCCGCCAAGGACGAGGTCGCGAAGGCAGCACGCGGCGAACTCAAGGTTGACAAGGCCCGAGCTGGCGCGATGCAGGCGGCCGGCGCTCGCTGCTTGGGGCTGCTGCGGGACAAGAGCTACAGGGCAGCCATCGAGACCGCTCTCGCCGCGAAAGACGAGATCGTGCGGGTCAACGCCGCCGAAGCCCTGGCGAACCTCGGTGACGAGGACGGCGCCATGGCGCTCGTCGGTTTGCTGGAACGGGAGATCTCGGAGACGGTCTTGATGACCGCCGCGAAGTCCGTTTCCTCGCTCTTCGCAAAGTACCTCACCAAGGGCCCCGCGGCACCCGAGCCCAAGCAGCCCGGCGAGGACAAGAAGGACAACCCGGAGCCGCCGTCCCAAAAGGAAAAGGACCCCGCCGATCCCGCTGCCGCGACTCCGGCAGCACCATCACCGCCCGCGACACCGGTAGCAGCTGCCGAGGCACCGCCGGAGACCATCCGGCTGGCGGTGCGCGCGGCGATCAAGGCCCTGGGCAGGACGACGTGGCGGGCCGACATGGCTCTTGTGCGACTGCTCGACGACTTCCGGTCAATCGAGACCGTGCCGGCGCTCATCGCGGTTCTCGAGCGCTTCCGCGACAAGCAAGAGGACGTCAAGTCGGGCAAACTATCGGGTCTGCTGCTCTATCAGGCCCACGAACTGCTCGTCGGCATGACGGGGGCTGTGTTCCCCGCCGATCAGCCCGAGAAGTGGCGTGAGATGTGGGAGCGGGACAAGGACAAGATCGAGGTCACCAAGAAGCACGCGCCGCAGGGGTCGCCGCACACGGTCGCCAGCAGCTTCTGCGGCATCCCCGTGCAAGGTACCCGCGTCGTCTTCGTGCTCGACCTGTCGGGCAGCATGGACTGGCAAATGGACGAAGACACCGGCGACGGTCGCAAGAAGCGCTCGATCCGCCTCGACTTCGCCAAGCAAGAACTGGGGCGTGCGATGGACGCGATCTCCCCGAACGCCCAATTCAATCTGGTCACCTTCAACGGCGAAGCGAAGGCCGATGTCTGGGAAAAGGGTCTGGTGCCGGCAAACGAGAAGAACCGGGAACGCTTCCGCAAGAAAGTGAACCAGCTGAAGGCGCTCGGTGGCACCAACCTCTGGGCCGGTCTCGAAGAGGCGCTGAAGGTCAAGTCGTTGATCTTGGGCAATCACTACGAGTCGCACGTCGACGAGGTCTTCGTGCTCTCTGACGGCGCCCCTTCGGTCGGCGAAATCACCGACCCGATCGAGATCTTGCGCCTCGTCAAGGAGGCAAATCGGTTCGCGAACATGCGCATCAACACGATCTTCATCGACTCCGCCATGACCGAAGAGCAGAGGCGTCAGACGCCGAAGATGGCCATTCAGCCGCAGGAGCTCATGCAGCGCATGGCGGAACAGAATGGCGGCGCATTCCGCCAACTGTGAGTCAGATCGCCGCCACAGTGGATCGTCTCAGCGATCATGTCTCCAGCCCAGTCGCGGCTTTGCCTCGGGTCGCGGCGCGCGTTTATCCCTTGGTCGCGCGGAAAACTCGACGTCCGCGGCCAAGCAATGACCCCGTCATCGCGATCAACCCCAGACGATGACGAGCACCCAGCCGGCGCGGTCGGACTCCATGAGCGCGTGCGGCGGCACTTCGGCCATGGCCAGCGCCATGCGCGTTTCACCGCCCTGGAACACGAACGTGGCCTTGCCGATGGCGCGCCACAGGAAGAACGTGCCGTCGACTTCCTGCCGCATGTATCGCGCCATGGCCACCTGCCCATGCAGCACGAGCCCACTTCCCTGGATCACCCCGCCCAGCACGGCGCAGAATCAGCGCGCGATCGTCAGCACCATGATCGCGCACGCTAGCGCCGCGCCGGCTCTGCGTCACTTCTTGGGGTCGGGGGCGCCGCCCGCTTCCTTCGGCTTGGCCACTTCGCCGGGCTTCACGTGCACGATGCGCTCCCCGTCGCGGAAGGCGATGCGCTCGCCCAGGGCCAGGATCTCGCGGAGCTGAGGTTTCTGCTTCAACAGAGCGAAGTAGCCGTCGGAGAAGGCCTCGACGACGACCGCCTGCTTCTGCCAATCGTCGGGCAGCCCTTGTTCGACGAGATCGCTGCCGACGACAACGAACACCCGGCCGGCGGCGCGCTGGAGAAGGGCTTCGTTGCTCTTCTCTGCCGTCTTGCCCCCGGCGCGGCGCGGCGAGCCGAGGTAGTAGGCGTCGCTGCTCGTTTCCAGGCTCTCTTCGACCGCCGCTCTGCCCGTGCGACACTTGCCGAGCTCACTCAGCGACTTCGATTCGGCGACCGGTGAGAACGGGGCGACGCTGCTTGGGCCAGATGGTCCGCCAGTCGCGGGCCCGCTCGGAGCCGGGCCTCCTGCTGCCACGCCACCAGCGCCGCCGCCCGGACCAGGCATCGTGTCGCCGGGACCTCGGTACTCGCGACTGGCCCCACCCCTATGAAGCTGCAGCGCTTCGGCATCACGGCCCGCGAGTCGCATGCCCTCTTCGACGATGAGCTGCGAAGTGTAGGGCGTGACAATGCCGTAGCGCGTCGCGAGCTTCTTCACTTCGTCGCTGAGCTCCCGCTTCTGCCCGTTGCGACGGATTGCGTCGAGCAGCGAGGCAACGTGTTGCCGCGCCCACAGCGTTTGCACGAACGAGTGCTGCGCCGCAGTGGCCGGGAACTCGACCTGGAACACGAACTCGCGATCGACTCCGTTCTGCTTGCCTCGCACGCGGACCGTGCGCTTGCCAGCGTCGCGGTAGCGACCCACGACCTGCAGCATCTCACCGCAGAACAGATCGCTCGTGCGCGTCGGATGCACGTCGAACGAGTCGAGGCCGTCGCAGCGCACCTCGACATCCGTCAGTGCCGGTTGGGCGATCTTCTGGCAAAGCGCGTCGACCTTGAGTTCGATCTTCTCCTTGTTGCGCACGAAGTCGCGCGCGCCGCGGTGCTGCTGCACGAGGTCGTCGAGCAGACGCACGTCGATCTCGTCGCCGACACCCAGCGCGAACACGCGCGTTCCCTGCGTATCCAGGCCCTTCGTCAGATCGAGGATCTGTTGCGGATTCGTGAGACCCATGGTCGGCTGACCGTCGGTCACGAAGACTACCTGCGGCAGCCAGGCACCATCGCCATCGACCGGCGGCGGCACAGCGGCCAGAGCCTGCTGCAAGGCGCCGCTGATGTTCGTACCCCCCATCGCTCTGAGTTGGTCGACGCGCTGGCGCGCTGCGGCGAGGTTCGGAGCGCTCGCCAACTGCGGCGTCTCGAAGAACGTCTGCACGCCAGAGGCGAAGGTGACGACCTGAAACAGGTCGGTCGGTCGCAGGCTGCTCAGGAACATACGCACGGCCGCCTTGGCCTGCTCGATCTTGTCACCGGCCATCGACCCCGAGGTGTCGACCACGAGCTGCACGCAGCGACGAGGCGGCGACTTGTCCTTCTGCAAGCCGCGCGGCGGCGACAACAGCATCGTGAAGAAGCCCGGGTCCCCAGTCTGCCGGAAAGCCAGCAAGTGCAGGCCGAACTCCTGTTCGCTGAGCCCGTAGAGCACGCGCAGGTCTTCGAACTGCGCCGTCGCGCCTTCGAGCGTCACGGTAGCCTCGTATTCGCCAACGCGCTTGATCTCTGCTTGCGCATACGGCGCGATGATCGTGCTGAGTGTCGTCTGCGACTTGATGCGCACGTCGAGGCTGATCGGCCCATTCGCCGCGTCGCCCATCAGAGCTGCGCGCAGCGGCCACACCCACTCGTAGATGCCGCCGGTCGGCTGCAGCACGTGTCGCAGGCGCACCGTGACCCCCACCTCACCGCGTGCCGGGATCGGGTAGATGCGAGCACGCAGCATGCCTTCGCCTGCGTACTCGAGCAGCCCCGGGTCGCGGCGCTGCCGCACGATGGTCTCGTAGACCGAACGGGCTTGAGCCGCGTCGAGCACTTCACCCACGACCTCCTTGCCACCGACGGTCATCGTGAAGCCATCGGCGACGGCACCCATGGGCAGTGGCAAGAACCAGGTGCCCTCCGCGTCGCGCGTACCATCGTTGCGGAAGAGCTGGTCGATCGATGTCGTCGCGACGCCGTCGACGATCTCCGCGTGCACGGCCGTGCGCACGATGTGAACCGAAGGTGCCCCCTGCGGCCGTGGTCGAGGCACCTCGACGGTCGGGTTTCGGCCATCGGGCGTCGGGCCGATCAACAGGCCCTGGGCAATCAGCGAAGTAGTGAGAAGGAACGGGAGCGCGAGCAGCGGACGGTTCATCGGGTGACACCTTGGTTGAGGCAGCGCGCATTGCACGCGGCGTGCCGAGCTGCGCCATAACGCGCGCGCTCCCTCAACGGTTCCCACCCGTTTCGAAACGGGAACGCCCTGCCGCAGGTCAGCTCATTGCAGAGGCAGCTTACAGCCGGTGGCATCGAAGATGACTTCGAACCGCGGCGCCAGCCAACGTACGAGATCACCAGGGGTCTGGATCTTCGCCGCGGTGACGCGCGCGGTGACTTCCCGGTCGCCCGTCTTCTCGAGGTTGCGCGTCCAGACGAGCACATCGCCGGGGACCTCGAAGCGAACGACCACATCCATGTTCTCGAGACTGGCCTTGCGCTTGCGGAAGAATTCGTCGGCCACCGGATCCGCCCCATTCCCCATCGTCTCAGCCTTGGCGCCCGCTTCGAGCCAGGCCGTGCGGCCTTGCGGATACAGCGTCAGTTTGGCGGTGCCTTCGCGGGGCCCTCGCGTCAGCACCCATTGGGCCGCGCTGCCGCACAGCGGGCTCTTCTGCAAGGTAGCAAAATCCGCGAAGGTGGCCTCGAGTTCGACCGATCGCCGACCCGCCTCCCGCTTGGTCGAGTGCTTCGACAGGGTCAAGCCGACCTCGGCCAGGCTCTTCTCGACGAGTTCCTTGTCGAACAAAGCACCCGGGTTCGTCGCCGCCCCCAACTGCGCAGCTTGGCTCGCCTTCTGGACCTCCGCCAGCGCGCTCTCGCGCAGCGAGAACGCGACGCTCTGCCGACCGCTGCCGTCGGGACCGAGAACTACGGCCTGCTCCATCTCGAGGCAGCCGGGGAGCAACAGAACGAGCAGCGTGAGAAGGCAGGGCAAGCGGCGCATGCCATTCTGATCGGCCGTTGGCATCGGCGGGCTGGAGCAGCGCCTTTCCACCGCAGCAACCCGCGATCGAACGTGCCCGACGCGCGGCGAGCGGCATATGCTATGCGTATCATGTTCGCAGCCCTCCTGACGACCCTATTGGCGTGCCAGGATCCCACGCCGGCCCCCGCTCTCCCGAAACCTGCAGAAGCCCGAGCCGCGACCCCTACCGCCGTCGAAGCCTGGGACGACAAGACCGCCAAGGCGGCTGCCGACGAGCTCACCAAGGCTCTGAAAGGCTCGGCGTCGATGGCCGAGAAGAGCGCGGCCCTCGAACGCATCGCGGTCGGTTCCAACAAGGCGCTGCTGAAGCCCCTCATACTGATCGTCGAACAGGACAAGTCGATACTGATCCGCAAGCGCGCCGCGGCACTCATCGCAAACCAGCCGGCCGAGGACGCCTGCGACGCGATCCTGAAGCTGCTCAAGAACTCGCGCGTGAGTGCATTTCCACCCATCACAGCACAGCTGGTCCGCGCACTCTCGAGCACGGGATACACGAGCAAGAACTGGCGCGAGATCGCCGATCTGTTCGAGAAGGACTACTCCGCAGAACGTGTGCCGCTGCACGAGGCGATGCTCGAACTGATCACCACGCACAAGGAGCAGCAGGCCATCGATCTGCTGCTGCGCAACCTCGACGAACCGATTCCCGGCGACGTGCACGTGAAAGAGAATCCGCCCGCCGAGTACTGGGAGGCTCGATGGAAGGCGTGGGCAATCTGGCGGGACAAGGTCAAGGAAGCCGTCTTTGCGGTCACCGGCCAACGATTCAGCACGGCAGCCGAGGCGAAAGAATGGTTGAAGAAGAACCCGCTGAAGTGACGACGAAAGCCGCGACTCCCATGCATTCCTCGGGTCAGTTGCGTGGCAGTCGCAATTCTGCCGTCGAGGTCTCGCCACCGTTGACCTCGACCTCGATCACGGGACCGTAGACCGGCGCGCCGGCGCCAACCTGTCGAGCGCGAACTGAGTGTTTACCGGCCGGCAAGCCCGTCAGTCGGAAACTGCCCCCCATCGCCATCTCCGGTTCGGACCAGGCGTGCGTGCCGAGCAACTGCGCGTCTACCAGCGCCATGTCGGCCGCCTTGCCATCTGCCGTCAGTACCTTGCCGCGGATTTGTCCGGCTGTGGCGAGCTCGACCCGCCCGCACTCGGTGGTCTGCGTCTCGTGGACCACTTGCCCTGCCTTGGTTGCCGGTGCGTGCTTCTTGTGGCGCACCTTCAGCGTGTATTCGCCGACCGGGACGTCATCGATCTCGGCCCAACCGTCCTCGTCGGTACGCGCTCGCGGCGCCCCCATGGTCATCGTCGTGGTCTCGCCGCCGGCATTCGCGTCGGTCGACATACTCATTGTCATCATCATGACGCGGTGCTCCTGCCGTGGTGGCTTCGCAGTGTCCGCCGCGGCCGAGGGCACTACCTCGACCTCCGCGCCCACGATCGCTTCGCTCGT
Source organism: Planctomycetota bacterium (assembly GCA_039921435.1). GTDB lineage: Bacteria > Planctomycetota > UBA1135 > UBA1135 > UBA2386 > DASVAL01. Next base: position 10,389 of record JBDSBS010000915.1, read on the forward strand.
GCCCGCCGTGCACACCTGCACGCGAAGCTTGCCCGTGCGCAGCACCAGGTCTTGCCGCATCTCGGGCAGGTTGGGCGGCACATCGATCGGCAGGTTGGCCTTCACGATTTGATCCGGCTTGCCGTAGCGCAGCACGTAGCTGCCGCTCTCCACATCTTCGTGAGCGAACGAACCGTCGGCCGCCGTCTTGACGCCTCGATTGCCAAAGCCTGGTAGGTCGAAGGAGTCTTCGCCGCGTTGCACGAGCTCGACTGTGCACCCGACCACAGGGCCGTCGACGCCACTGACCACGCCGTGGATCTTGGTGAGCACGGGCCGCCGCAGCTCGACTCGCGTCGTTTTGCCGGCGACAACCACGAACTCTCGCACCGACGAAGCGATGTCACCACCATCGCCGTCTACCATGAACACCATCGCGTCGCCGAGGTGTGTGGCCGCCGGGGCCCGGGTCAGCCGCACTGTGTACACGCCCGGTGCGAACGGTCCCAAGCGGGCGACGCCGGCCTCGTCCGTCTTGCTTCGGGTGCCCTCTCGGTTGCCGTCGGCGGGACCGACGACGCGCAGAGCATCCTGCGCCGACGTTGTGCCGTTGGCCAGGAGAACGGTGATCTCGGCAAATCCTGGCTCACGCAGCGTCAGACTGGCTTCCACCGCTCCCGATGCGGGCAGCATCAAGCGCGCGGGAAGGGCCGCAGCGAACTTCGCGTGGGTCGCCCTCACCGTTGCGTTGCCGGCTGGCAGGCCTGGAATGACGGCGGTGCCCTCGGCATCGGTCTCGGCAGCGCCGAGGGTTTCGGGTGCATTGCCGATCGTGACCGCGCCATCCTCGAGAGACACCGCGCGAGAAGCGACCCTCATCGCGCCGGGTGTTGCCTCGTCGTTCACTCGCTCGACGCGGACCCAGGCTCCGGCGACGGCAACGCCGTTCTCGTCGACGACTTTGACGCGCGCCACAGCACCGCGATCGGCGACGAGCCGAACGCCCTGCAACGTCTGCCCTGGCTGTACGGCGGCGACGGCTTGCTCGACTGAACGATGCCCCTTGCCACGAGCTGTCACGGTCACCGCACCGGGCGTCACCGATTCGACGCGGAACCGACCATCGACGTCCGTCGTCGCCGACGCGTTTCCATCGCGCAGCTGCAGGTCAGCCACATCGAACCGGTGGTCGGTGCCGTTCGCACTCGAACCTTCCGCAGTGATGCGACTGCCCTCGATCGGCGAGCCATCGCCAGCGACCAGAATCCCTTCGATGACGGCGAGTCGCTCGACGCGCACCAACAGGTTGCCCGTGCCCACGGACACGTCGGCGACCGTCGCGGTCGTGTGACCGGGACCAAATGCCTTGAGGGTCACGACCGGCTCGGCGAGCCCCGACAGCGTGAAGAAGCCGTATTGGTCCGTGACCGCCGCTTCGTCCGACGCGAAGCGTTCGATGTCGACGGCACCGCGCACTTCCTTGCGCTTGCTGCCCACTTTGAAGTTCGCGACGGGCTGGCCGCGTTCGTCGACGACCTGGCCGGCGATTGCTTGTCCTGGCCGCACGACGACGACGAGGTCGGTCAGTCGTTGTTCGGGCGCCAGCGTGTGCTCCTCGACCGTCGGCAAGAACTTGCCCGACGCCGTGCGCAGCGTCCACTTGCCTGGCCGCAGCTTGCCGACCGAGAACGTGCCGTCCGCTGCCGTCATCGCCGAGCTCGACGTGCCGAACGCGAAGGCGCCGACAGTCGCCGAGACCTTGACGTCGGCGACCGGTTGACCGTTCTGATCGCGAACGATGCCCTGCAGAGCACCCGCCCGGACCACTACGACGTCGCTGAGGTCTTGATCGCCCTTCTTGCCGCGAACGCGCGGAGGGTCCTCCGCAAACACGAGATCGTCGTCTGGCAGCGACAGCGCGCCGCCGCGATCGACTGCCAGGGCCAACTGGAACGTGCCATCCGAACTCGTCGTCGCCCTCGGTTGCGCAGGGGCATTCCGTTGGCCCGGCCCGGCAAAGTCGAAGTCACTGCCGTCGAAGCCGTCCGGCGTGGACCACGTCGTCAGCTGCACGGCGACCCCGGCTCGCGGCACCGACTTGCCGTCGACGAGGCGGCCGCGAACGACCACCGACCCATCGGGGACCTTGCCAACATCCGGCGCGGGCACTGCCTTTCGATCGAGGGCTCCCGCTGCCGACACGGAGCTGGTCGGGCGATCGACCTCGCTTTGGGCAGTGGCCGGCTGACCCACTGCCGAAGCCGCTCGCTCACCCTTGGGCGACAACGCGCCCGGCTCCACGTCGCCGCCGCCGGCCTTGAAGGCAAACCAACCAGCGACACAGGCGACCACAAACAGAAGCAGGAGAACGACGAGAGCTTTGGCGTGCATGGGCAGTTTGGCTGAGAGCGGCGGGGCACAACGACCTTCGCCGCGACCGAACTCCCACCATACCTCAGTGGATCGTTGTGCACGTGAGCGACCCCGGCCCTACGCTCCGTCCGTCATGCCGAACCTCCCGCACTACAAGAGTCGCCGCCGCGAGTTCCTGGCCGCCATTGACACGCCGGTGCTGCTCATGGCGGGCAGCTGGATCTCGCGCAACTATCCGGCGAACTGGTCGCCGTTCCGCGCCGACAGCACCTTCCTGTTCTTCTTTCCCGAGCCCGAGCCCAACGCCGCCGCGCTGTTCGACCCCAAGGACAACTCCGTGACGCTGTTCGTCGATGAACGCACGCAAGCCGACGCCCTGTGGCACGGGCCCGTGCCGAGCTTTGCCGACCTGAAGAAGGCGCTCGGTGTGAATGCCGTCGAGAAGCGCGCCGAGCTGAAACAGGTGGTCGCGAAGAAGTGCGGCAAGCGCAAGGTTCGCACGCTCGCCATCGCCGATGCCCGCACGACCGCAGAGGCAGTCGCGATCACTGGCCAGAAGGTCGACTTCTACGATACGAAGAAGATCGGCGACGAGGAACTGCTGCTGGCCATCGCCAAGCTGCGCAACCACAGAGCACCCGAGGAGCTCGCCGAAATGCGTCTCGCCGCGGCCGTCACGCGCGAAGCCCACACCGTCGCGATGGCGCGCACGCGCGCTGGCATCTACGAGCAGGAGCTCGTCGGTCACATCGAGGGCACGTTTGCGCGCCATGGCTGCGTGCCGGCCTACAACACGATCCTGTCGGTGCGCGGCGAAGTGCTGCACAACCACGCCCACGGCAACCTGCTCATGGAGACGGATCTCGTCTTGCTCGACGCTGGCGCCGAGCGACCGAGTGGCTACTGCGCCGACGTGACGCGCACCTGGCCCGTCGCCGGCCACTTCTCGCCCGAAGCGCGTGACGTCTACGACATCGTGCTCGAAGCCGAGATCGACGCCATTGAGGCGATCAAACCAGGCGTGCGCTACCGCGACGTGCACATGCTGGCCTCGCGCGTGATCGCCGACGGCCTGGTGCAGATCGGCGTCATGAAGGGGCGCGCCGATGCGCTCGTCGAGAGCGGCGCACACGCGATGTTCTTCCCGCACGGTGTCGGCCACCTACTGGGACTCGACGTGCACGACATGGAGGGCTTTGGTGACCTGATCGCCTACGCCCCCGGTCGCAAGCGCAGCACCCAGTTTGGCACGGCCTACCTGCGGCTCGACCTCGACATGCAGCCAGGCATGTGCTGCACGATCGAACCGGGCATCTACTTCGTGCCCGCGATCCTGCGCGATCCGAAGTTCAAGAAGCAGTTCCAGGACCAGATCGACTTCGATCGCGCCGAGCAGTTCTTGACGATGAACTCGCTGCGCGGCTTCGGCGGCATCCGTATCGAGGACGACGTGCTGTGCACGAACACGGGCTTCGAAGTGCTCAGCGGTGCCGTGCCGAAGGAGCGGGTCGCGGTCGAAGCGCTGGTCGGCAGCGCGGGCACGTAGAGCCCCTCGCCTTGCGCTTCGACATTCCCTCCAGCTAGCGGCTCGGGAACGCAATCAGCTGCGCTTCGCCATGCAGCGTTGCGATCGCCGCCAACAGTTGGTCGCGCGGCTTCATTGCCAGCAGCGCTTCGATTGCTGCGAGCTGGGCCGGTTGCAGTTCGGCTGTCGACGGCACGAGCAACAGCGCCGTCGGCGCGGCGTCGCTGGCGAACTCGAAGTCCAGCAGCTCCGTCGCGGGCACGCGGTGTTTGCCTGGCGGCAGCGGCATCTCGGTCCCCAGATAACGAAGCAGCGGTTCGGGGTGCGGCATGAGTCGTTGGGCAGGTCCCTTGTCGTCGAGGCGCCACATCGCCAGCCAACGTGGTGCGACTGTGTCGACGTCGATCTGGAAGCGCTCGGTGCGTTCGCCGCGCAAGGTGTCGGCCGGCTCGTAGCGATGCACGCCGACCGTGCAAACCTGATGGTCAGGTCGCCACAGCACGAAGAACGCCAGGACGCAGGCAGCGAGCGCCACCGCGATGGCGGCCATACGCCTTCGGTCGACCACAGCGCGCGGACGTCGCACGAGCAGGCGCTCGGCCACCTCGCGCATGGCACGACGGCCGTCTGGCGCAATCGGTGCCGCCGCGGCAACGCGCGCCTCGAAGCTGCCCAGCTCCGCCAATGCAGCGCCGCACTCGCGGCAACTGAGCAGATGCTCAACAGTGGTCGGTTCGACTTGCTCGCCGTCGGCGTAGCGCAACAGGACGTCGGGTTCGGGGTGATTCACGTAAAGTCTCCGGGGCCGTCGAAACCACTTTCTGCGAGGCAGGTGCGGAGCCGCCGGATCAAGCGGAAGATCGCTTGGGCCACCGCGTTTGCGTTGCTGCCGACATGTTCTGCGACCTCGCCGAGCCCCAAGCCGTCGAGGAATCGATGCTGGAACACCGCCCGTTCTCGATCGGGCAACTTGGCAGCGCACTGCTGCATGGCTTCCCAGAACGCGGTTCGCGACGAAGGATCCTCGCCAACGTTGGCGGCGAGCTCGGGCGCGGCCACGCTCGTGAGGCGCCGCTGTCGACGCCACGACCGCATCAGGTCGCGAACCTGCCAGGCCAGGTAGCCAGAAAAGCTGCTGCGCACGCGTTCGGCGAGATCGGGCAACTGCTGCATGAGGCGCAACACGAGGTCCTGCCAGAACTCCTCGATCTCGGCCTCGCCGTCGACGCCCAGCCGCCGGATCGTGAGGCGCACGTAGCCGGCGTAGTGGTCGAGCAAGGTGACGCCAGCCGCGCCGTCCCCAAGCCGCCAGCGCTCGAGTAAGTCGCGATCCCGCCGCAGGATCTCGTCAACGGCGTTCGCCTCTGCTGGCACGTGCACTCGATGCGATTCGGCCACGGGCCAGAACCATATCGCCCCGACGGAGCCGAGGGCGAAACGGTCCACAGCTCGGGCTTTCGGCGCCGGGCAGGCGGCAGCGCGGCAACCGATCGGGCGGGGGAATTGGGCCTGCACGCCTCGTAGGAGCCAGGGCGAGGCTCTGGCTTACGTCAGGCCTGCAAGAGCGCGATGACATCGCTTGGAACCCAACCGGCAACAGGGCGGAGACCTCAGCCCTCCGGCCTTGTAACCTCCTCGCCCCATGCCACCTGCCCTCGACGAAGCGCAGCTCCGAGCCGTTCGGATCGTTGCCCAGCGATTTGGCGGCGGCGCTAAGGCCCAGGCCCGCACCAAGACCCCTGACTCGCTCGGCTACGTTCGCACACTTGGGGGCGCCGATGCCTACCTCGCGGCGCGCGCTCGCATCCCTGGCCTGACGCGCGGGAACCTCGAGGCCCTCGTCGCCGAAGAGGCGCTGCGCGTCGTGCCCGCGGTGCGCGGCTGCATCTACCTGGTCCCGGCCGCCGATGCCGCCCTGTGCCTGCGCACAGCTCACGCTCAGAGTGCTACTCGCGACGCCCGCGACGCCGAACGCGCCGGCATCCGCAAGGGCGAGCTCGACAACGTCGCGGCGGCCGTGCTCGAGTCCTTGCGGTCCTCGGGCCCCGAAACCACTGATGGACTGCGTCGGCGCCTGCCCGATGGGACCCTGCGCAGCCTCGGTGAACGCGGCAAGAAGGCGGGAGTCAGCTCCGCCCTGCCCCCCGCCCTGCGCCAGCTCGAATTCGCCGGCAAGATTGCGCGCCTGCCCGTCGAAGGCCGCCTCGACCACGAGAAGTACGTCTGGCGACCGACGACCACCGACCCATTTGCGGCGGCAGACCTGCCGTGCGACAACGACCAGTTGCACGGGCGGCTGCTGACGCGCTTCCTTGGCTTCGCCGGGGCCAGCGACCTCGGCGCTTTCTGCGCCTGGTCTGGCCTGACCCAACGCGATGCCAAGGCAGCACTGCCACATGCTGAGTTCGTGCCGGTGAATGCCAAGAACCTAGGGGCCGGTGCCATGGCGAGTGCCGAGATCGAGACCCTGCTGCGCCGGGCCGAGCGCGCAGCCGACGCGATTGCGTTCCTGCCGTTCGAGGACAACCTCGTACACCTCACAGGCGGGCTCTCGCCGTTCGTCGTCGAAGAAATGCACAACCTGTCCGTGCCGACCTGGGGCAAGGGCAAGACCATGCAGCCGCTCGGCTCGACCCGCCACGCGATGTTTCGCAGCATCCTCGCTGACGGACGCATCCGCGGCTTCTGGGAGTATGACCCCGATGCCAGCGACCTGGTCACCCACCTCTTCGATCCACCAGCCAAGCCCGTTCGCACCGCCATCGAAGCAGCGGCGACGGAGACGGCGACTTTCCTGCGCGAACAAATCGGTCACGGTCGATCGTTCTCACTCGACAGCGACGACGAACTGCGCCGCCGCGTCGCCCAATTGCGCAAGATGACCCGAGCCCGCTGAGAGGCTGAGAGAAAAACATGATACAGCCTCTCAGAATCGCGCCAGTGGCCGCCTTCGCGGCCACGCAGAGAGTTCAAAACCGATTGTTTCTCGCTCTCTGAGCGGCGCTGCCGATGGCCACAGCTCTCTCGCGTGCCCTGGGTCAGCTTTTCGACCCCCGCATCCTCGGCCTGCTCGGCGCCTGTGCACTACTGAGTCTGGGTTGCTTCGTCGGCGCCTGGTTC
>JBDSBS010000916.1:0-2779 GCA_039921435.1 Planctomycetota bacterium
TTGCGGCCGATTGGCTCTGGCAGCCGTCGTCGCCTGGCGAGCGCTGCGTGCAATTCAGCAGCTACGACCGGGCCAGCGATCAGGGGCCCGGTGACCTGACCCAGTGGTATGCCAACGACGACCGCGGACGGACAGGTCGAGGGCGTGCCCGAACCGCTGGCCGGTATGCGGTCGCGCGGCGGCAACGTCTACCTGCCCATTCCGTTTGCCAAGCACCTCTCGGTCTCCGCGACAGCAGGGGACCTCTACTACCAGGTCGACATCGCGCAGTTCGCGCTCGGCACCAACGTGCCTGACTTCTCGCCGCGCTTATTGGTCGAGCAACGGGCGGCGATCGAGCAGGTCGCGGCGCGATTGCGCGTCGTGCCGCCGTGCATTGTCTCGGCCCAGGAACCGCCGCGTCAGAGCTTCGACGTGCACGGAACGAGCGTGCTCACCAAACTCGAGGTGGCCGTGCTCGCAGCGCCAGCCGGCGTCGATCTCCCTGGCGTGCTTGCGAACGTTCACCTGCGCATCAGCGAGTCGGACGAAGGGCGGGTCACGGAGCTGGTGAACGTGCCGCTGCCTGCGTTCTTCGCCGCCGGCTCGTCTTGGACGAGCTGGCAGGGGCACCGACTCGGTGTGCGAGCGGACCGGAGCGCGTACTGCCACTGGCCGATGCCGTTGCCATTTGGCGGTCGCATCGAACTCGTCGGTGAAGGCGACCTGCAGGGTGTGCAGTTGAGCCTAGACGCAGAGTTGCAGATCATGGACATGCGCATGGACCGGGACTCGCCGCGGTTCCGCGCCAGCTACCACCTCGTCAAGGGCACGCCGACGCGACCGTTCACGGACCACCTGGTGCTCGACGCCGCGGGTCCGGGCCGCTTCGTCGGCTGCTCGCTGCTGGTCTCCAACGAGTCGCGCATCTGGTGGGGCGAAGGCGATGAGAAGTTCTGGGTGGACGGCGAGAAGTTCCCATCGTGGTTCGGCACCGGCACCGAGGACTACTTCGGCTACGCGTGGTGCGATCCGACCCCGTTCCAGGCACCGTTCCACGCGCAGGTGCAATGCGACGGTCCGATGAACTTCGGTGTGACGCAGCTGCACCGCACGCACGCGCTCGACAGCGTGCCGTTCCAGCGCTCGTTCCGCTTCGAGCTCGAGCGCTGGCACTGGGTCGAGGACAAGAAGATGGACTACGCAACCGTCGCCTACTGGTACGGCGCACCGGCGGCGGGCGCCGGCCTGCCACCCTTGCCTGACGTCAAGGAACGCCAACTGCGACAACCGCCGCTGCCGCGCACGTTCGCCGCCGCCGATGCTCTCGAAGGCGAGACCTTGCGAGTGATCACTTGCACCGGCGGCACGCACGAGGTGCAGAACCTCTCGTTCTTCGAGTCGACGTTCTCGCACGATGCGCACCGCTGGTGGCGCGATGGCAAGCCCGGGGACGCGCTCGTGCTGGCCGTGCCCATCGCCGAAGCCGCGCGCTATCGGGTGTCGGCCGCGTTCGTGCGGGCCTTTGACTTTGGCATCGTGCAGGTGTCGCTCGGCGAACAGCGCCTCGGCCAGCCGTTCGACGGCTTTGCGGAACGGCTCGGTTCGAGCGGGTCCGTAGAACTCGGCATCGTCACGTTGCCCTCAGGCGAGGCCCGATTGCGGCTCGAACTGGTCGGCAAGAACGACAAGGCGAAGGATCGCCACATGGTCGGCCTCGACTACCTGCAACTGGAGAAGGTGCAATGAAGCGCAGCAAACCACATCGCGAGATCTTCGAATGTCCACAGTGTGGCGCCGACGTCGTGCTCGGAGCCAAGGTCTGCCGCGAGTGTGGCAGCGACGCCGAGACTGGCTGGCAGGAGAGCAGCGAGATCGACTATGCGAGCGTGGACTTGCCCGAGGGCTACGCGGACGATCCGGCGCATCCCAGTACGACGCTGACGACGCAGCGTTCCGTCTGGTTCGTCGTCGTCGCCATCGTCGCGGCGTTGGCTTTGCTCGCGCTAACTGTTCTGCGATAGTGTCCCACGGCAGAGCACGAGTGCAGTCGCCGCGGGCTTGGCTGCGTCGTCTCGTTCTTGGCTGTTGCCCGCGTTTGCTGTGGCTCCCAGGAGACTCGAGCTGCGCCGCTTCGCAGGCGGGGCAGATCAGAATGCGACGGTCCAGGCGTTGGTCGCGGGCAACGGCAGCGTTGAGACGCCCAGGTCGAGGATCAGACCCTGGAAGTGGTAGGTCTGGCCGAGCAGCGCGGCGGGGATCGGGCCGTAGTCGGCGTGCGCGATGCCGGTTGCGGCGTCGTGCAGGTAGACGTTGGGGTCGAGCGTGATGTCCGAGAACCCGTTGCCGATCGCAAGGCTGCAGACACCCGGTGCGACACTGGGCAGCAGCGTCCGGCTCAGTGCGACGATCGAGATCGTCGGCCCGACCACCGTACCGGTGTGCAGGTGCCCGTGCACGATGCCGCCCGTCAGCATGGCTGCTTCGGCGAAGAACTTCGGGGTGGTCGGGGCCACGAGGTCGACCTGGATGGCATTGCTCAAGACCGCGGGATTGAAGATGCGCAGGTTGTAGGTGCCCGGCACTGCGCCTGGCCGCGGGTGCACTTCGATGTGCTGGTTGTCGAGGATGCGGTAGTACCCGCCGTTCCAATTACTGGGGCTCGTGGCGCCGATCAGGTCGGCGCCGATTCCGACGAGGCCTGTCCAGGCCAGGTTGTCGCCCGTGAGCACCATGCCCTGGTTGGTCAGCGTCGGCAGCGTCGGATTCGTGGGGGGCACGACCAGGGTCGGGAACGGCA
>JBDSBS010000917.1:0-12541 GCA_039921435.1 Planctomycetota bacterium
GTTTCCGCCTCAAACGGCGTCGAGAGTGCGGCCGCGACGCGCCGACAAGCGACTTGCGGCTGCCGGATCGCGGGTGATCCGGTGCGAACGCCGTCGCTGCTCGTCCTGGTGAATTATCCGGGCTAGCCGATGCCCATGGAGCCGCCGATCAGCGTGGTTTGTCGGCGGAGCCCGCTGCGTTGCTTGGTCTCGTCCGTGCCTTCGCGGCGATGCTGTGCACGTCGACCTCGCGGCCACTCTGCACCGTGAACGGCTCGAACTCGAGCCCGCCGGTGGCCGAGCGCCACATGGCGAAGTAGTTCCCGGCTGGCAGTGGCACAGTGCCGCGACCTGCCTCGGCAGGATCGTCGATGCGCACGTCGCAGTCGCCGCGACGATGGTAGATCTCCACGGCAAGGGCGTCTGTGTTCGCGCCCTCCGTCGCAGCGTCAGGCATGTGCAAACGCAGCGAGCCCGCCTGCGGCATGGCAACACGGCCGAGGTCGACGAGGCTCTTGCCGTCGACGTAGTGGCGACCGCCATCGAGCCAGCCGAGGCCTGGCCCGCCGAGTTCGATGCGGTACCAACCAGCGGCCAAGCCCGTGAGCGAGAAGCGATTGCCTTCCTTGCCCTTGCGCAGCGTGGCGCCGCGCCCCGTGTCCTCTTGGAAGATGCGCGCTTCCACGGTGGCTTTGTCGACGCCGTTGGGCAGTGCTGGTTCGAGCTGCAGCACGCCGCTGCTGAGCTCGGCGTCGAAGCGCAGCTCGACCTCGCCCGAGTTCGGCAGCACGTCGCCAGTGACGAGTGCTGGCAGGCTGGACTGGCCTTTGCCGCGCCACAGCAGCAACCGGCCTGTGTCGCCCGGCAGGTTTGGCAGTACATACGTGCCGTCATCGGCGACGGTGCACGCGTCGAACCACGGCGTCTGGCCAGAGACCCACTCGACGCGCCATCCCGCCAGCGGCTTGCCGTCCTTGTCGACGGCGCGGCCGCGCACCGTGGCCTGCCGCTTCAGGTACAGGTCGAGAGTTGCAGTCTGACCGGCAACGGCGCGCACGGTGGCGTGCTGCAAGCCCGCATCGCCGCCGCCGGCGCGCAGCTCGAGGGCGCCTTCGGGCACGTTGTCGAACGCGAACGCGCCGCGCTCGTCGGTTTCGGTCCTGCCGTTCGGTCGGTCGACCACAGTGCCCCACACCACGGGGCACTTCGAGCAAGGCTTGCCGTCCTCGCCGTAGACGATGCCGCCGATGCGGGCGGCTGCGGCGTGCGCTTCGTCGGGGCGGCTGAGCTGGATGTCGCCGCCGACCACGTCGAAGGCGAGACGCGAGAGGCTGACGCCGATCTTGATCTCCTTGGCGACTTCCATGCTCTGGCCCTGTGTTGGCTCCTCGCGCTTCTGCCACTGCACGTCGCCGAAGGTCGCGAACGGATGCAGACCTTCGCGCAGCACGGGATTGTCGGCGAAGCTGCCCTGTTGCAGTACGATGCCGTCGAGCGAGAGCCACGTGCTGCCCGCTGACCGCGGGGTGTCCGGCAGCGTGAAGCTCAACACCGAGCCGACGCGTTCCGCGCTGCGCATCAGGCGGATCGTTCCGCGCTGGGCGCTGCTGCCGCCCAACACCATGCGGGTCTTGCTGCCGCTCGCGACCACCACCTGGCGCGTCGCATCGCGCGTCTCGTCCGCCCTGGTGGCGACGACCATCGGCATCGAGCTGTTCTTGCCGCGCCATTGCACGTGCACGATGCCGGCGCTGTCCGTGCGGTCGGGCACTTCGTCGAGCCGGCACCCGAACGGTGCCAGCAACACCTTGGCGCCTTCGACGGGCAAGCCGAAGTGGTCCTGCACCTGCACCTCGAGTTCGAACCCGAACGCGTGCAACAGAGCGCTCTCGTCGCGGGAGGGGTCTGGCAAGGCGACGCGGTCGACGCCATCTGGTGTCGCTGCATCGAGCACCGCCGTGGCGGTCGCCGCGGGCGCGATGTTTGCGGCCGTCGTGTTGCTTCGCATCGGCGGCGGTTCCGTGTCGCGCAGCCCCCAAACGAGTGCGCCCAGCAGCACCGCGGCAGCGCCGCCGAGAACGAGTTTCGTCGCAGATCCCATCAGCAATGCTCCTGTGCCAAGAATGGCGGTAGTCGTCAAGATCTGCAGCCCGGTCGCCGCGCAGAGCGCCTTCGTCCAGCGCCGCCGGTCGCCGCGTGTCCGGTCGAGTCGGCCGCGCACCAGCAGCAGGGCGCGCTGCAGTCGACTCTTGACGGTGGCGACACTCGTGTCGGTGCGCAGCGCGATCTCGGACGGCGTGAGTCCTTCGAAGTAGCGCAGCAGAACGGAGGTCTGGTAGGGCTCGTCGAGTGAGAACACAGCACTCGTGACCGCCTGCAGCGTTTCGCGACGTTCGACCAGATCGATCGTGGGCGGCAGCGACTCTGGCCGTGCTGTGGCGCGTTCCCGTTCCTCGCGGCGCTGCTCGGTGCGGCGGTGCTGCAGGTGCAGCCGGCGCAGCACGGTCGAGAGCCAGCCACCGATAGGACCCGGTTGCGCCGGCGGCTTGCGCAGCGCACTGGCCAGCGTGGCCTGCACGAGGTCGTCGGCGACGTTCGGGTCGCGCACCAGGTCCTGAGCCAGGCCGCGCAGGGCGTGGCCGTGTTGGTGCAGGTGCTGTTCGAGGTCGAGCGGGGTCATCGAGAGGCGCAGCTTCTGGCCGTGCACGGGTACCTTGCCGGGCGGGCCCGCGAGTATGCAGGATTGTGCGATTGGGCGCGGCGGCGAAGGCACGCGTGCTCCGCCGGGGTGCGCCAGCGGGCACCTGTCGACGCGACGCTTGCGCTTTCTCGCGAGAACCGTAACCAAGTGCCCACCATGGATTGGTGGGTCATCCCGTTGGTTGCTGGAGCGGCGTACGGCGGCTACTGGCTCGGCTCAGAGCGCGCTCGGGCTCGGGCCACGCGGGCTGCGCGGGAGCAACGTGCGCCGGCGGCACCGTTGCCCACCGCCAAGCCCGAGTCACCGCCCGCCGAGTCACCTCCCGCCGCGTCGCCGCGCGAACGCCTGCTGCAGTGCGCCGTCGACCTGCGCGACGTCTTCACTCTCGTCGCACATCCAGAGGATCTCCCCACCGTCGAACGCTATCGCGATGCAGTCGCCGAGCTGAGCGGCCCTGACTTTGCGCTCGACGACCTGTTTGGCTACCTCGTCGGTGACAACTCGGTGTTGGCATCTGCTGCGGCCGACGCACTCGGCGAACGGCAGGAACTGGCGGGGCGAGAGCTGTCGCTCGTGCCGCGCCTCGAGGGAGTCAGCATCTACGCGCGACACTTTCTGTTGCGCGCCATCCGCCGCTGCCCGGTCCCCGAGGCGGCGTTCCAGGTGATGCTCAAAGGCGATGGCTCGTGGGGATCGGCGATGGGCATGGACCTCATGCGCGGCTACCTGCGCGACCACCTCGATGCCGAGTACGTCGCGGCCCCCAAGCAGCTCGCTCGATTGCGCGCGTGTCCCGAAGGCCAGCGCGAGTGGCTCGACTCGCTGTTGCAACCGATCGAGACGCCGGCCGCCAAGGCCGTGCTCGCGGCCCTCGGCGACCAGGGCAACCGCGGCGTCGACCTCAGCGAGCTGCGCAAAGTCGTTCGCTTGATCGAAGGGCGGGTCGGTGCGGGTGCGGTGCTCGACTCGACGGCGCAGAGCCAGGCGAAGCAAGAACTGACGCAGGCGCTGCAGCGCGAACCGCCGCGCTCGCTGCTGCTCACAGGCGAACCGGGCGTCGGCAAGGCGACCCTCGCGCGCGACCTCGCGGCACAACTGGCCCTCGACGGCTGGACCGTGTTCACGGCAGGCGCGTCGCAGTTGATGGCGGGTCAGTCGTACATCGGCCAGATCGAACAGCGCCTGCAGGACCTGATCGCTGCCGTCGGCAAGCGCCCGAAGGTGCTCTGGCTCGTGCCCGACTTCGCCGAGTTCGTGCACGCCGGGCGCACGACCCACTCGCGCGTGAGCCTGCTCGACTTGCTGCTGCCGCACCTCGTCACCGGCGAACTGCGGCTGCTCGCACCGATGGCGCCCGAGGCGTGGGAACAGTTGATGCGGCAGGAACCGGCGCTGCGCACCGCCATGGCAACCGTGCGCCTGCACGAGACGAGCAGCGACGAGACGCTGCAGATGGGGCGCCAGTGGCTCGCGCGCACGGCGACAGACGGTGTGCCACTCTGTAACGAAGCACTGCTCTGCGAACTGTTCTCGCGAGCGCAGCAGCACTTCGCGCACGAGGCGCGGCCCGGTTGTCTGCTGCGCTTGCTCGGGTTGCTGCACGAAGCGGTGCGGGTGCCCGGGGTGCCAGCGCGCGCGGCGGTGCTCGATGACGCGATCGCGCTCATTGCCCGACTTTCGGGTCTGCCGCCAGCTGTGCTCGACGAACGCGATGGACTCGACCTCGACGGCGTGCGGCGTGCCTTCTCGGCGCGCGTGATGGGGCAGCCCGAGGCCGTCGATTGCCTAGTCGAACGCATCGCCATGCTCAAGGCCGGCCTCTGCGACCCAAAGCGCCCGCTCGGCGTGTTCTTGTTCACGGGGCCGACGGGCACCGGCAAGACCGAGTTGTGTCGGGCGTTGGCGGCGTACCTGTTCGGCAGTGAAGAACGCATGCTTCGGCTCGATATGAGCGAGTTCCAGCACCCCGAGGCGATCGGGCGGCTGACTGGCGATGCCGACGACGTGCATGGGCGCCAAGCCCTCGTGCACCGGATCCGCGAACAGCCGTTTTCGGTCGTGCTGTTCGACGAGATCGAGAAGGCACACCCGATGGTGTTCGATCTGTTCTTGCAGGTCTTCGACGAAGGGCGCCTCACCGATCGGCGCGGCCGCACAGCCGACTTCCGCCACGCGATCGTCATCATGACGAGCAATCTCGGCGTGCGCGACTTCGAGGGCGCGGGGCTCGGTTTCGGCGGGCGCGAACCCGATCTGCACAAGGCGCTCGAAGAGGTGTTTCGGCGCGAGTTCCTCAACCGCATCGACCGCGTCGTTGTGTTTCGCGCGCTCGATCCGGCGACCTTGCGCGAAGTGCTGCACAAGGAACTCGACCTCGTGCTGCAGCGGCGCGGCCTGCAGCGGCGGCCGTGGGCCGTGGAGTGGGACGAGAGCGCGCTGCAGTTCTTGTTGGCGCAGGGTTGCTCGCCGACCTTGGGTGCGCGCCCGCTGCGGCGCGCGATTGAGCGGCACGTGCTGGCGCCGTTGGCGGCCGCGATCGTGACCGAGCACACGCCGGCTGGCGATCAGTTCTTGTTCGTTCGCAGCGACGGGCGCGCGGTGCAGGTGGAGTTCGTCGATCCCGATGCACCGGTGGCGGCGAGTGCCGTGGCGACGGTCTCGGCGTCGGTGGCGAGTCTGCGCACCCTGGCGCGCGAAGCGGTCGGCAAGCTGTCGGAGACGTTGGCGTTGCAGCGCGAGATCGACGAGCTGCGCACGCGTCTCGGTGAAGAGGCCTGGACCGCGCGCAAGGAGGCCGCGTATGCGGCGATGGGAGAGGCGGACTTCTGGACGTCGGCGCGGCGCCACGCCTTGCTCGGCCTGGCCGAACTCGCGAGTCGCATCGAGAAGGCCATCGAGCGCGCTGGCGAACGCGCCGGCGAACTCGCGGCTCAGGCCGAGCAGGTCCAGAGCGAACCGTTGCGCCGTCTCGCGGCCCGTGTGCTGCTATTGCAGTTGGCGTTTGCGGCCATCGAGCGCGGCTGTGCGCAGGACGCTTACGTGTCGGTGGCACCCGTGCACGATCCCAACGGCGACGCGGCAGCGACGGCCGCGTTTGCGCAGCAGCTCGTGGCGATGTACCGCTCCTGGGCCGAACGGCGCGGCATGGAGTTGAGAATGCTCGATGGCGCCGGCAAGGCTGTGCTGATCGCCGTCGCTGGCTTCGCGGCGTGGCCGATCCTCGGTGCCGAGAACGGCCTGCACGTGCTGGAGTCCGAGTCGACGAACGCGCGCACTTGCCGCGTTCGCGTTGTGGTGGTGCCGCAGCCCGATGCTCCAGTCGCGGCCGCGGCGGAGCCCGCACTCGCCCGCGAGTGCCTGAAGCCGGCGCAGTCGGCCTTGCCCGTGGTCGTTCGCCGCTACCGCCGGGAGCCGTCGCCCGAGGTGCGCGATCGCGTGCGCGGCTGGCGCACGGGGCGGTGGGATCGGGTGATGGGCGGCGAGTTCGACGTCATGGAGTAGGTCCCTGGGCTGGCGCAAATTGAGTTCAGGAGCAAAGTGGAAAATGTCTGTCATCGAACCTCGGGGTCGAGCGTGAAGCCTGGCAGTTCACCAACCCCGAGAGAATCCGTATGACCTTGACCCAAGCACCCGTGATCGACTTTTCGACCTCTTGCGGCGGCCGCCTCGTTGCGACCTGTGGCCGCACCCTGCCACTGCGCGCTACGCGCCTCGTCGTGCGCACCTCCGGCGGCATCGCCGCCGTGCAGGTCGTGCAGACCTTCGCCAATCCGTATGCCGAACCGCTGCAGGTGCGCTACCAACTGCCGTTGCCGGCGGACGCCGCCGTGGCGGGCTTTGCCTTCGTGCTCGGCGATCGCCGTGTGACGGGGCAGATCGATCGCCGCACAGCCGCACGCGAGCGCTTCGAACAGGCCATCGCCGAAGGCCGCTCGGCCGGGCTCGTCGAACAGGAGCGCAGTGCCTTGTTCTCGCAAGAGCTCGGCAACGTGCCCCCAGGTGCCGAAGTGACGGCGGAGATCACGCTCGACCAGCCGCTGGTGTGGGTCGATGGTCAGTGGGAATGGCGCTTTCCGACGACGGTCGCACCGCGCTACGCCGGGGCGGCGGGGCGCGTCGCTGACGCTGGTCGCATCGAAGTCGCGGTCGCCGATGGGCCGATCATGCCGCGGCTGCAGCTCGACTTGCTGGTTCAGGATGCGCTCGTGCACGGCGGCTTGCCGACGTCGCCCTCGCACACGCTGAACTGTGCGCAGAGTCTGAATGGCGTGGTTGCGCAGTTGGCGGCGGTGCCGATGGATCGCGATGTCGTCGTGCGATGGCCCGTCGCTGTGCGGGAACCCGGCGTCGCGCTGCAGTGTGCGCGGCCCGTTGCCACGGCGCTGCACGCGCACGAAGCCTACGGCCTGCTGAGTCTCACCCCGCCGATGGCCGCCGACCGCGCGCCGCGTTTGCCGCGCGACCTCATCGTGCTGCTCGACATCAGCGGTTCGATGCAGGGGCAGCCGCTGGCCAAAGCACAGCGTGTGGTCAGCGAACTGCTCGCGTCGCTCGACGCTAGCGACCGCCTCGAGATGATCGCGTTCTCGACCCGGCCGCAGCCGTGGCTCGGCACCGCGTGCTTTGCTACCGAAGGCAACAAGGCGGCGGCGCAACGCTGGCTCATGGGTCTGCACGCCAGTGGCGGCACCGAGATGCGTGATGCGATCTTGGCGGCCCTGCAACCCTTGCGCAGCGGTGCGCAACGCCAGGTCGTTCTCGTCACCGACGGCCTCATCGGCTTCGAAGCGGAGATCGTCGCGGCGATTCGCACGCGCCTGCCGGTGTCGTCGCGCGTGCACGTGGTCGGTGTCGGTTCTGCTCCCAACCGTTCTTTGACGCGCTGTGCCGCTCGCGCTGGCCGCGGCCTCGAAGTGCTCATCGGGCTCGACGAAGATCCCGCTCTCGCGGCGCGGCAGCTGCTCGCTCGCACCGCCGCACCGCTCGTCGCCGACCTCCAGGTCAGTGGCAGTGCCGTGCTCGGTGTCTGCCCGCAAGCCCTGCCCGACCTGTTTGGCGGCGCTCCGGCGCGCCTCGGACTGCGGCTGCGACCGGAGGGTGGCACGCTGCGTCTGCGCGGCACGACCGCGAACGGGCCGTTCGTGCACGATCTGCACGTCGACCCGGTCGCGGCAGGTTTCGGCGAAGGTGCCGTCGTCCGGCTCGTCGGCCGCGAACAGGTCGAAGACCTCGAGACTGCACTCGCCGCGTCGGGTGACCCGGTGCGACTCAATGCGAGCATCGAACAGCTCGGCTTGCAGTTCGGCTTGGCGACGCGCGCGACTTCGTGGATCGCGATCGACAGCGAAGTGAGTGTCGATCCGCGCGATCCGCGCCGCACGGTCGACGTGCCGCAGGAGTTGCCGTACGGTATGTCGGTCGAAGGGCTCGGGCTGCGCCACGCTGCGATGCCGATGCACGAGACCACGCTGCTCGGACTTGCGGCTCCGGCGTCGATGGAGCGAGTGCGCGCGCCCAGGGTTCACATAGAGTACGGCAAGGGCGAGGACTCTGCGATGTCCGATGCTTCGCCCGCGGATGGTCGGCGGGCTCAGCCAAGAGATTCGCAGAGCGAACAGGCTCCGCGCGAGGCCGAGTCCGACGATATTGCGCGCCCACCGACAGCGCCGAAGGCACGGTTCTTGGATCGCTTGTTTGGCAGGCCAGCCAAGAAGGCCAAGGCCGAGCGCTCCGACCAAGCAAAGCCAGCGGCGCGCGCCGTGCTGCGCCTGCGCACGGCTGGGTCGTGGGTGTTCGACCTGTTCGGGCTCGAGCAGTGGTCTTCGCCCGCGCGCATCGTGCTGGTGTTCGCGGATGGTCGCGAGGTGGTCGTGCGGGTTTTGACCGAGCAGTCGACTCGAGCCGGTGCGCTGGCCGCGGGTACTACCGTGCGGCTCGCCATCGAAGCGCCGACCGGCCAGCCGACCAACCTGCCGACCAACCTGCCGACCGATCAGCCCGTGCAGCTGCGACTTGGTGAAGGACCCGACGCCGAGGTGCTCGTCGTCGCATGAGCGAAGGCAGCATCGACTCCGACGTGGAACTGGTCGCCATCGCCGCCGGCGATGGCGACGCGTTCGCACGCTGGCTCGCGCGCGCCGAAGCACCGCTGCGGCGGAGTCTGCGGCGCTTCGCCAGTTCGGTCGACACCGAGGCCGTGCTGCAGGAGGCGCTGCTGCGCGTATGGCAGGTGGCGCCGCGCTGCGTGCCCGATGACAAGCCACACGGCCTGTTGCGCTTGGCAGCGCGCATCGTGCGCAACCTCGCCATCAGCGAATCGCGTCGGCATCACGTTCACAGTGCTGCTGACGAGGCCCAGGGGCTCGGCGAGAACGAGCTGTCTACGATCGAACCTGCCAACGTGCCCGATGCGAACGTGCGCGCGGCCGTCGCTGCCTGCCGCGACAAGCTGCCGGCCAAACCGCGCGCCGCGATCGACGCCCGCATCGCCGCCGACGGCAGCGACGACGACCACGCGCTCGCTGCCCGTCTGGCTATGCGTACCAACACCTTCTTGCAGAATGTCACGCGCGCCCGGCGAGTGCTGGCGGAGTGCCTTCGGCGCGCCGGCATCGACCTCGACCTGGAGATGGTATGAACCGCACCGAACGCGAGTTGCTCGTCGAAGCGGCGCTGACGCCGCAACGCGGTTACCACCCAGATGGCGCGCTGCGCTTCCATCCGGCGTTCTTCGACCTCGACTCAGCCGGCCGCGAAGAACTGTTCGCGTCACTGGCGCGGCAGCGTGCCATCGAAGCTGCGGCTTCTCCTGACGGTCTCTCGGCTACCGCGCGTGCGGTGCTGCGCCGCGTTCGTGGTGGGTAGGCGTAGGATGCGCTGGTTGCAGGGCCGCGCGCGGTCGTGCCGCCGGCGGGGTGCTCATAGCCGATCCGTCACCTGCACCAGGTTGCTTGCACTTGACGAATGGACTGCGCGCCGTTCGTTCTGCCGCGACCTCTGCGGCAGTCGAATCGGTCACAACGGGAACGCGCCTTCGTTGACGCCGCGCCCTTCGAGTGCCAGGACCTCGGCCAACTGTTCGCGCAGCTGCGCCGGCACGTCTGCATACACATCGGTCACCAAGGTCTCGTCGGCGGGCGGTGCGTTCTTCTCGGCAGCGGCGATCGCCTCGTTGACGACGAGTGCAATGCGTTCCTTCAACGCCGTCTCCTTCGCCTCGCTCCAGAGCTCGCGATTGCTCAGGTAGGCGCGGAAGCGATCGACGGGGTCCTTCTTTTCCCACAGCCTCACTTCGGCCTCGTCGCGGTAGCGCGTCGGATCGTCGCTCGAGCTGTGACCGAGCCGCCGGTACGTCACGGCTTCGATGAATGTCGGGCCCTCACCTGCGCGAGCGCGCTCGGCAGCGGCCTTCGTCACCGTGTACATCGCGAGCACGTCATTGCCGTCGACGCGCACGTAGGGCATGCCGTAGGCCTTGCCCTTCTGCGCCAACGTCTCGGACGCGCTCTGCTTGCTGATCGGCACCGAGATCGCCCACTGGTTGTTCTGGCACAGCAGCACACACGGGCTTTGGTAGACGGCCGCGAAGTTCATGCCGCTGTGGAAGTCGTTGGCGCTCGTCGCGCCGTCGCCCAGGTAGCCGAGCACGACGACATCGTCGCCGCGGATGCGCGCCGCCATCGCCGCGCCGACCGCGTGCGAGATCTGCGTGCCGATCACGGACGACATGCCGTAGTAGTTGCCTTCCTTGAAGGTGTAGTGGCACGGCATCTGGCGGCCCTTGCAGCGATCGGCGCCATTGCCGATCAGCTGGTTGATCGCTTCGGTCAACGACAGGCCGCGCATCATCGCGGCAGCACCTTCGCGCAAGGCGGGGAAGATCCAGTCGCGCGCTTCGAGTGCGGCGATCGAACCGACGGTTGCAGCCTCTTGGCCGAGGATGGGCCCGTAGAAGCCGATGCGGCCTTGGCGCTGCAGCATGAGCATGCGGCGATCGAACTCGCGCACCTGCACCATCTGTTCGTACAGAAACAGCAGCGTCTCCTTCGGCAGGTTCGGGTCCTTGCCCTTCTGCACCGTGCCGTCGTCTTCGAGCAGGCGCACGAGGCCCACCGACGAGGGCAACGAAGGAACGGCTCGCGCCGGTGCGGCTGCCGGTGTCCTGGCAGCCTTCGCCGCCACCTTTGCGGTCGAAGGCTGGCTCGCCTTCTTGCCGGCCCTCGCGGCTGGCTTTGCGGCTGGCTTGGGGGCGGGCTTCGCCTTGGCGCCGGGCTTCCCCTTCTTCACGCTCTTCGCAGGCGACATCAGGCCAGCAGCAGGCGGTACGGCTGCTCCAGGTGGTCCTTGATCACGTTCATCCACCGCGCGCCCGTGGCGCCATCGACGAGGCGGTGGTCGATCGAGACCGACAGGTACATCTTCTTGCCGACGACGACCTGGCCATCGCGGATGACCGGCGTGTCCTTGATCGCGTGCACGCCGAGGATCGCGACTTCGGGGAAGTTGATGATTGGCGTCGCGAACAGGCCGCCGATGTTGCCGGCGTTGGTGATCGTGAACGTGCCGCCCGTCAGGTCGTCGACGGTGACCTTGCCCTCGCGCGTGCGCGCCGCGAGGTCCTGCAGGTCCTTGGCAAGTTCGCCGATGCCCTTGCGATCGACGTCCTTGATCACCGGGACGATGAGGCCAGAGTCGGTGTCGGTGGCGATGCCGAAGTTATAGTACTTCTTGATCACCAGTTCGTTGGTGACCTCGTCGAGCGAGCTGTTCATGCCCGGGAACTCGCGCATCGCGGCGACGATCGCCTTCATGATGAACGGCAGGTACGTGATGTTCACGCCCTTGTCGGCGAACGCCTTCTTGGCGTCGGTGCGGATCTTGACGAGCTCGGTCACGTCGATGTCGTCGACGTAGGTGAAGTGCGTCGCGGTGTACTTCGAGCGTGCCATCGCTTCGGCGATCTTGCGGCGCAAGCCGCGGAACGGCACGCGCTCCTCGGTGCGACCGGCAGGTGCGGGCGGGATCGCGATCGGTGCGAAGCGCGAGGTGCCTGCACCGGCAGCGGCGGCCGGGCGGCCGGCGACAGCGGCGCCATTGCCACTGCTGCCAACACCACTGCCAGCGGCGGCGAGGTCATCGTTGGTGATGCGACCGCGCGGGCCGGTCGCCGGCACCGCGGCGAGATCGATGCCGAGTTCGCGCGCGCGACGGCGCGTCGCCGGCGCAGCGAGCACCTTGCCTGGGCTGCTCTGCACGAAGGCCTTCGCGCTTGCAGGTGCGGCCGCAGCAGCGACTGGCGCCGGTGCGAGAGCTGGTGCGGGAGCTGCGGGAACGACGACGGTTTTGGCGGGAGCCGCTGGCGTCGGAGCCGCGGCCTTGGGTGCGGGCGGTGGGGTCGGCGCCGCAGCCGGCTTGCTCGCAGGAGCCGCGGCGGCAGTGCCGCCGGCAGCGCCAGCGTCGATCACCGCAATGACGGAGCCGACCGGCACGACGTCCCCTTCCTTGCAGCGCAGCTCGGCGATCACGCCCGTGAACGGCACGGTGATCGTCACGGTCGCCTTGTCCGTCATCACCTCGACGAACTCGTCCTCTTCCTTCACGGCCTGACCGGCCTTGACCTTCCAGCTGACGATCTCGCCCTCGGCGATGCCTTCACCGATGTCGGGCAGTTTGAATTCTTTGAGTGCCATGGTTCGTGTTCCTGAATGCGTGGGTGTGTGCGATGGAGCGAAAGCAGCCGAAGCTCTTGGACGAGAGGGCGTTCGTGCGTCGTCGGATGCGAAGCATCCCGCGGCTGGCGCCCAGTTGGTGTAGCGAGTCGTTGTTGTTTCTTTGCCAGCCGCAAAAGAGCACTGAGCGAAG
>JBDSBS010000918.1:0-3581 GCA_039921435.1 Planctomycetota bacterium
GCGGTGATACCGAGCAACTCCTCGTTCGCGCTGGGGACCAACCCGCAGTTCACGGCGACGGGAACCTTCAGCGACAGCACGACCCTGGACCTGACCACCTCGGTCACCTGGAGCTCCTCGAGCACTGCGGTGGCCACCGTGAGCAATGCGCCGGGTAGCAACGGGCTCGCCACCAGCGTCGCCGCTGGTCAAACGACCATCACGGCCATCAAACCGTCGAGCGGCATCTTTGGCTCGACGACGCTCACGGTCACCGCAGCAGTACTGGTTTCGATCGTGGTGACACCGACCAACCCGTTGATGGGGACCGGGAGCAACCAACAGTTCACGGCGATGGGGACGTTCAGCGACACCTCGGTCCAGGACCTCACCAGCTCGATCACTTGGACTTCCTCGAGCACCGCCGTGGCCACCGTCAGCAATGCGCCAGGTAGCAACGGTCTCGCCAATGGCGTCGCCGTTGGTCAAACGACCATCACGGCCATCAAACCGTCGAGCGGCATCTTTGGCTCGACGGCACCGACGGTCATCTTGGACATCTCCCGCCGCGGCGCCGCCTCGGCAAGCGCAGCCTCGGGCGTGCTCAGCCTCGCCATTTCGACTCCCGCAGGCACGACCGCCGGCGATGTCATGATCGCCTCCATTGCCGTCCGTCCGAACACCGCCGCCATCACGGTGCCCGGCGGCTGGACGCTCGTGCGGCGTGTCGACACCAGCAGCGGCAACGGGAACTCACTGGCCGTCTACTTGCGAGTGGCGGCAGCGGGCGACGCAGCGAGCCACACCTGGGTCTTCTCGAGCTCGACCGGCTCGGCGGGTGGAATCGCGACGTTCCGCGGCGTCGATACGGCGTCCCCTGTCGAAGTGGAGAATGGGCAAACGACGCCTTCCTCGCTCACCCATGGAACCCCCAGTGTGACGACGACGACACCCCGGACGATGCTCGTGACGTCCCACAACTTCGCATCGTCTGCCACCTGGACCCCTCCCACCGGAATGACCGAGGCCTTCGATGTCGCGAGTCACGCGGTTCCAAGCCCGTCGGGCATCTCCCTCGAGGGGACCTATGCGATCGGAGTGCCGGCAGGGGCGAGCGGAGGCAGAATCGCGACGGCCAGCAACTCGACCGCCAAGGGCAACGCCCACATCCTGGCGCTTCGGCGGGCACCCTAGCCCGTCACGCAAACGACGTCGCACGGAGCTGTACGCGGCGGCAGCGCACTGCTGGCCCGCCGCGTCTTTCAGGCAGCGGGCGCGGCATCGCGCGTTCTCGCTGCCACGAGAAAGGCTCGCTACTTGACGGCCGGCAGATCGAGGGCCGGGTTTCGCGAGAAGAACCCGTGTGGCACGAGCTGGAAGCCGGTCCGGTGCACCGCCATCACGGGCCAGTCCTCGGTGCGTGGCGTGTGCGTTACGCCGAGCGTGTACCACAGCACGACGTCCTCGCCGTCGAGCGGTTCCGAGTCTGCGGTCCAGTCGGGCAGGCCGTGGTCCTTCTCCGCCTGGTTGGGGTATGCGCCCGCGGCATACATCTCGGCCGGGTGGTATCGGGTGAACCACACGTGGTGATCGGGGAACCGAGCGCGGCGGCGAAGGGGCGAGTCGGGCCGCGCGTAGATCACGGAGTTCTCGCCCGGCACGAGTGCGTAGGCGGTGCGATGCCCCTGCGCGTTCTTCGCCGTGGCGCTCGCGATCTTCCACTTGCGCGCCGACTCGAGGTTCATCGACCGCTGCGCTGCATGCTCGTCGGCAAGCGGCGTCTCCACCGCGACGAACGCGTTCCCGGCCGGATCGTCAGGCTTCCATGCCGGAGCGACATTGAGCTCCGAGACCGAGTTCTTCGGGCCATCGACGTCGAAGTCGAGCCGGAAGCAGAAGATGTGCTGGTGGTTCACCGCGAGCACGTTCTCGTCCACCAAGTGTCCATAGCGCTCCGACTCGGGCACCGCGACATCGTCGCACGCGCGGCAGGTCGTGTCCGCGCTGCCCTTCGGCAACAGGATCCCCGTGAGGTCGATGTCGACCCGCAGCACGCCGTCCTGCCGGAACACCCAGTTCAGTGCATAGTCGTAGTTGCCGACCGTCGCCACGTAGGAGATCACGAGCTCGCGGCCGCGGCGCGACTCCGTGCGGCCCGAGTCGAAGTCCCAGTGACGCCAGATCATGCCGGCATCGCGTTCGTAGAGCGCGACGACGCGCTCCTGCACGTAGGGTTCGCCCTCGTCGTCGGCGAAGGCTGCGCCGAAGAGCGTGGCATGTTCGGGCACGTCGGCGCCGGGCACGAGCGACGAGCAGAGCCGGCCCACACCGTACTCACCGACGTCGAACGCGCTGCGCCAGGACCAGACGGGATCCGGATCACCGTAGGGCACGACCATCTCGGAGAGTGCCGCGCGGTGGAGGACCGGCCGCACGCGGCCACCGTCCTCGTAGCCGACCTCGTGGAGCACGAGCCCTTCACGAGCATGCATCCCGAAGTGGAAGCTCCAGCCCTGCCACTGCACGCGTTGTCCGTCCAGCTCGAAGCTCGCGCCGTCGGGCATCGTGATGTTCATCGGCCGCGGCGGCGTGCGCAGAGTGCCGACGGACGCTTCGTCGAGATCCCCGTTGCGGCGCGCCAGCGGCAGCGGCAGCGGTCCGGTGTCGCGCACTTCGAGGACCTTGCGGTGGGTGAGGTCGACGAGACCGAACACGCCTTCGATGGGGCGGCAGTAGCCGTTGATCTGGTCGCGGCGGTCGTAACCGAGCACGCAAGCAAGGCGCACTCCGTCGGGTGCGCCTATGCGCGCTAGGCCCGGCGCCCAGGTGTCGATCTGCACCTTCTCCAGATCCGTCACGCCGCGCCGCTTCATGGCCTCCTGCCAGCGCGGGTCCGCGCGCACGAGCTTCGGGATTTCCACGTACTCGTCGTTGAGCATCGCCGGTTGCACGCCGGGCACAAAGCGCCAGTCCACGACCCTGCCCGCAGCACCCGCAGTGTCTGCAGCACCCGCCACACCCGGCGCCGTGAGGTCGATCACGGCTTCGATCGTGCGCCCGGCGGGGCGATCTAGGGCGACGAGGAATGCCTGCCGTTGCCCAGGCGCGGCGCGGTCGAGCGAGGCGTCCTTGGTGGGTTCGTGCAGCACGACGGTCTGGAACCGGACGTTCGCCGGGCAGCGCGCATCGGCCCGAAACGTGCCCACTGCCGCCGTGATCTCGTGCGGCAGGAGAGGGTCGTATCGGTTCCTCGCGGGCGCAGGGACTTGGTTGCCGGGCGTCGCGCAGCCCACGAGCACGTAGGCGGTGAAGGTGGCGCAAGTGGGCGCGAGTCTGCGGGTCGAACGTGCGCTCAAGATGTTCGGCATGGTCTTTCCGGTCCGTCGGTGTGGGGCTCGATGGTAGCGCCGGCCGGGGTGTGGCAGCCAAACTATGGCGCGAGGCGGCCGAGGGCGCGCAGCAGGTTGACGGTGCGCAGCGAGAGCCTGCCGAGGTTGTAGTGAGCCTCGGGGCACTGCGGCAGTTGCTGCAGCGCGGCCAGCAGATCCGCTTCGCCGGCGGCACGCTGCTCGGCGGCCGCAGCACCATCACCGCGCTGCGCC
>JBDSBS010000919.1:0-3825 GCA_039921435.1 Planctomycetota bacterium
CAACGACGCGATGCCCAAGCCGGCGGGCGGCGCCGACGCGCCCCGTCAGGGCGGCACGGGTGGGACCCGCCAGGGCAACAACGAAGGGCGGTCGCCGGGCAGCAGCACCACGCCCAGCGACACCGTCGCAGGCGCGGGCGGCGCCGGCACGGGCCAGACAGTCGGCATGCTGTTGGTCAGCTCCCTCGACGGCACGGCTGCGGGGCGGCCTGTTCCGGGCAGCAGTTCGGGTTCGGCTGGCGAGACCGGCGACTCGGGCCGGAGCAAGAGCGATCGGCCCCAGGACAGCTCGACCGGGCGCACCGCTCGCGACACCGCCGGCGCGTCTACCGGTATGGCGCGGGGCGGCCCTTTGGCGCCAGGCGCCTACGCCATCAAGCGTGAAGGCAATTCGGTTTGGCTGACGGATGCCAGTGGCCAAGTCGCCTTGCGCACCAGCATCGACATGCCCAATCCTACTTCCACCTCCTCGTCGTCCACGTCGCCGGACGATGCGGGGTCATCGTCACGTGGCACGACGACGACTGGCACCGCCATGGGCGGCGCGCATGATTGGGAACTGGTGTTCGGAGCCATTACCAAGGAGGCAATGACCTCGATGGGTTGGGCTCATCAACGCAGTGGTATGCGCCGCTGAGGCGGGCTCGAGTCCGTGTGCACCTTCTCCCCCGAGCCGATCTAGCCGATCTCGGGGCATGAGAGTTTGAACGGTGCCCACCAGCCGCTGTCCCCAAGCGCGCCCGCGTTGAATTGTGCCCCTGAGGCCTGCGGCGGCAGGTGCGTAGGATGCGACCGCCATGCAGCTACGCCTCCTCGCCCTCGTCTGCGTTCTAACGCTCGGCACCATCTACGGGGCCCAGCAACCCGCCGCTTCGGTGTGGCGATACGAACCCGCATCTGAGAGCACGGCCCACTTCACGATCGCACCTAGGTACGAGCTTTTCGTCGTCGGCGCGTTTCAGCAGTGACAGTGGTAGACATTGACCGGGTGGCACGACCGCTGCGCTGCGCTGGCACTGCCAATAGAAAGTCGACCCAGACCGGGGGCTGACCGGGGCCCAGGCGCAGGTGGCTTGGTCCAGCGGCCCGGGCGCGAAGCCAGGGGTGGAAAAGAGCGACGTGGCGGTTACGACACTCCCCGCAATGGAGCCCACCGACGAACGCGCACAATGGCTGAGTGGACTCGCGTCCCACCTGGCCTCCCGCCAGGCGGCGATCCTCGAGGCCTGGCGCTTTCGCGTCGATGCCGACCCGGAGCAGACGACCTCGGCGTCGCTGCCGCGCGGGTTGTTCAACGACCACATCCCGCACGTGCTCGAGACCTTTGTGCGGCGGTTGCGCGCGGGCCTGCCGCGCGAGTCGCCGGCCGCCGCCGCTGAACGCGTCGAAGAGGCCGAGGCGCACGGCCTGCAACGCTGGCAGCAGGGTTATCGGCTGCGCGAGGTCACGCGCGAATGGAGCCACCTGCAGCGCTGCCTGCTGGACGAGTTGCACCACTACGCTGCCGCGCATCGCGACGTCGCTCCTCCTGTGTTGCACGCCGCGTATCGCGGCCTCGTGGCGCTGTGCAGCGAGGGCGTCACCGACAGCACCTCGCAGTACTTCCATCTCGAACAGGTCGAGGCCGTGGGCCAGATGCGCGACCTCAGCACCACGCTCGACCAGTTGCGCGAGCTCGAGCGCGAACGGGCAGAACTGTGGCGGCAGGCGGCGCACGACCTGCGTGGAAACCTCGGCGTCGTGACGAATGCGACGGCGGGTTTGTCCCTGGCCGCGATTCCCGAGCCGATGCGCGAGAAGCTGTTCCGCCTGCTGCAGAAGGGCGTGTCCTCGGTGCATGCGATGTTGGAGGACGTGATGAGCCTGGCGCGGCTGCAGGCGGGCCAGGAACAGCGGCGCGTCGACACATTCGACGTCGCCGCGCTGTGTCGCGATCTGTGCGAAAGTTTCCACGCCACTGCGCGCGAACAAGGTCTGTTCCTCGAAAGTGCCGGCCCCGATCGGCTGCAGGTGGTGGGGGACGCCATCAAGATCCGGCGCATCGGGCAGAACCTGGTCTTGAACGCACTCAAGTACACCCGCGTTGGGGGCGTGACGGTGAGCTGGGGCGACAGCCGCGTCGGCGACGCGGGTCGCTGGATGATGGTGATTACCGACACGGGCCCGGGCATCCACGCCGGGCCCGGCGCGCCGATTGCCGAAGCGCTCGAAGTGGCCACGCACGAAGCCGAACAGATCCAGTTTTGGGCCAATCACCAGGAGGATGGGGGCGCCCCGGCCGCGGCCCCTGGCCCGCTGCTGCCCGATCCGCGGCCGGTGCAGCAGGTGCGCGGCGAAGGCGTCGGCCTCTCGATCGTGAAACGACTGTGTGATCTGCTCGATGCGAGCGTCGAGGTCGAGTCGATTGCCGGCCAAGGCACGTCCTTCCGGGTCGTGCTGCCAAGGAACTACCCGGAGTTCGAGGCGCCGGGCCCCCGGTAGCCGTCGGCGCCGGCCTTCGCACGTGCGCAAAGGCGGCGAACTTGCGCACTGCATGGGCTACCTCGTTCTGCAGTCCCTCGCTGACAAGTCGTTCGCGAAACGTGATCGACGGTCAGCAACGCTTGGCCACGATCAGCATGCTCGTACTCACCGTGCTCGAGAATCTGCAACGACTCGTGGACGCGAGCGACGAAGCCGACGCGAATGGGCGCCGTCTCGAGCAGATCCGCGCCAACCAGTCGGTCGTCATCACATTGTCGAAGTCGCTAGCTCGATCCGTCAACGTGGCGTCAGTCACCAAGATCGGTTTCGCCCAGCGGGTCGATCACATCGACATCGGAGAACGGGCTCCAGTCGATCGCGATCGCTACGCGCCCTCGTCGCTCAGCTTGGAGCGCTATTCCATGTCGATGGCATCGTGGAGAGAAGGGGGTAAGGTAAACCGTGTCTCCACATCTTCCATCGACGCAGGCTCAGCATTGTCTGCGGCGAGTAGGCCAGCTCTCCCTTGCCCTCTGTGCCGCACATCCGGTACTTCGCCAATAGCTCTTCGATGTCGAGCTCCGCGACCGTGTCCATGATGAACCACACGAGGTGGTTCTCCGGAAGCCAGTCCTTCGGCGACGGTGGCAGCAGGAAACCCTGGCTCGGATTCGCGGGCGGACGGAACTGAGCCATGCCCACTCTACGCACGACGGCGTCCGAGAGAATTTTCTTCGTCGCGAATCTTCAGCCTTCTCGGTTCATCCCGCGGCGCAGACTCCTAGAGACGCCCAGCCGTTGCCATCGAGCCACGGCCAGAGGCTCCTATATCCAGCCATGAGTACCGACTCCATGACCTGCCTGCCGTCGCCGCTGCCCGCGTCGCTCCTCGTAAAGGCGTTTGGCGTGACCGATCGCGGCATCGTGCGCCCGACCAACGAGGATCAGTTCCTGATCGCCGAGCTCAGCAAGGCCATGCAGGTGTGGCAGACGAGCCTACCGGAACCGATGGTGCAATTGGCCGACGAGAGCGCCCATCTGTTTCTCGTCGCCGACGGCATGGGCGGGCACCGCGCCGGCGAGCGAGCAAGTGCCATCGCCGTGGCCGCGATCGAGAACTTCACACTCAACACCTTCCGGTGGTTCTTCACGGCCGACAACGCCGGGGCCCAGCAGGTACTCGCCCAGTTCCAAGCCGCGGTCAAGGAAGCCGACGCGCGCATTCTCGCGGAGGCCGCGGATCATCCAGAACTGCATGGCATGGGCACGACCGTGACCATGGCCTTCCACTTGGGAACGCAGCTATGCCTCGTGCACGCCGGCGACAGTCGTGCCTACCTGCATCGGGAAGGGAAGCTGCAC